>JAFXDE010000056.1 GCA_017516315.1 Clostridia bacterium
ATAAGCTCGACGGTAAGGATTACTACTTCGACAATCATAAGGCTGTTACGGGAATTCAGTATCTTCCCTCAAAGAACGATGACAGCAAAACTCTTTTCTATAAATTCGATGAAAACGGTGTTTGTCTCGGTGCTTGCACAGGCGTAATTGAGTATAACGGTGACTTATATTATGCCGTAAACGGTGAAAAGACTGTCGGATGGCTTTCAACTGATGACGAGGACGGAAATAAGGTTGACTACTATTTTGACAGAAAAACAGGTAAGGCTGTTGACGGCAAGCAGAAAATCGACGGCTATAATTACACATTCACCGATTATATTCTTACGAGAGGCGACCTTGTGAAAACTGCTAGCGGTATACGCTACAGATGGGCAGGTAAATGGATTCAGGGACAGTGGTTTGAGGTTGACGGCAAATGGTACTGTACTAAAAAGTACCAATACGATGTCGTAACCGGCTTTGTAAATGTTTTCACACAAGGCTCTTATGATACTTGGAAGTGGCATCTTTTTGATGAAAACGGTGTATTTCAGAGTGATTACAACGGAATTTATGTTTATGAAGACGACACCTACTACATAAAAAACGGTCTTCGTGACAGTACGGTAGGTCTTGTTTATGAGGGTGGATATTATTATTATATTTCACCTTCTGATGCCAAGGCATATAAAAACACAACTCTTTGGGTAACTCACACTAACGGTCTTATGCCTATTGCTAAGCACAGCTTTGACGAATACGGCAGAATGATTGACCCGCCTACGACAGTGGAGCCCGAAGAACCCGATGGTCCCGACACTCCTGTAAATCCTCCTGTAAATCCCGAAGAACCTCAGGACCCTGTACTTAACGGTATCGTAAAGGAAGAAAACGGAAATTACGGATACTATATAGACGGAAAGCGTCAGTCGGGTCTTGGCTTAGTAAAGCTTACTGACAGTGAAGGTATAAATTTTTATATATATGTCCGTTCCAACGGAAATCTTGCCATAGGTAATTATTGGATTACTGAAACTAATGGATTACTTGACAAAAAAATGTACACCTTCAATGAGGAAGGAAAATATTATGTACCGCCCGTAATTCCTGATGAACCTGAAAAGCCTGAAGTCAAAGACGGTGTTATCAATGAAAACGGTGTCCTTCGTTACTACATAAACGGTGTTCGTCAGTCAGGAAACGGTGTAGTCAAGCTTATTGATGAAGCAGGTATTACCTGTTATATTTATGTTCGTTCTAACGGTCAGGTAGCCACCGGCGTTTATTGGCCTACTACCCGTAATGATCTTCTTCCGAGAGGCGGATATAATTGGGGAGACAACGGAAGATATTATCCTGCTGAGGTAATTCCCGATTCACCTGAGGTTAAAAACGGAATTTATAATGAAAACGGTGAAAACTATTATTATATTGACGGAGTTCGCCAAGCTAACATAGGTGTTGTTAAGCTTATTGACGAAGAGGGAAAAGTCTTTTACATCTATGTTCGCTCCGGCGGTCAGCTTGCAACGGGTGTTTATTGGCCTTCTAACCGTAATGATCTTCTTCCGAGAGGACCTTACGATTGGGGTACAGACGGCAGATATTATCCTGTCTGATTAACAAGATAAAATTTAATCCTGCTCACTTTAAGTGGGCAGGGGATAATGAAAAATCAAAAGAAAGGTTAGATAGAAAATGAACTTCAGATTTAAACGTTTTCTTGCAGTAGTGCTTGCACTTCTTATGATAGTTCCTACGGTACCTTCGTTTACGATTACAGCGAATGCAGCAAGCGCTCTTAACGGTATCGGTGTTTCTGACTTGGTTGTTACCTATGATGGACCCAGTAATGCTAGCGGTAAAGCAACTTGGACAGCTACGGCTGACGGCAAAGGTATTACAGGTAAAGCTACCGGTTATAAATGGATGAGTGTTATAAGTAACTCTATTACTACAAAACTTTATCTTCAGAACAATAAATCAGGTGAAGCTATTCTCAGCTTCGATTATTCTCTTTCCGGTGGAGGAAGTGTTAGCGCAGACAGAGGCACAATGAGTGACGGTAAATTCAGTCTTACTATCGGAAAAGGAGAGTCTGTAACTGTAACCTTAACCTCCCCAAAAGGAACAGCCACAAATACATTAAGCATCACTAATCTCTCGTTAGTTCTTAATGCTACAGGTGATGTAACTACTAATTTTAAAACTTCTGCAAACGGAAGCTACACTGTTGACGGAACAGCTATCAGCAAAGATACAGCAATTACCGGTGCTATCGGTTCAAAACATACATTGGTAGCTACACCGACAAGCGGTTATAAATTTGTCGGATGGTATCAGGAAAAGGATGGAACAAGTAAGTGTATTTCTAATTCAAAGTCTATATCTCTTGAGGTTGATGCTGATACAGTTGTTTATCCTGTATTTGTAGCCACAGCTATTCCTGTTTTTCAGGTTGGACAGAATAATTATTTCTATGACCTTGATGATGCTGTAAATTATGCTTTAGGTAACGGAGACAAGCAGGTTACCCTTATCAGTAGCGGTACAATCTCAGATTCTTCCTATACGATTCCCTCAGGAATGACTCTTTTAGTTCCTTACAGCACAGACTATAATACTGTAGGTGAAAAGCCTGTTTCGACAGCAACATGGACAACGCCCTCGCCTTATGTCATCCTCACAATGGCAAAAGGAACTAAAATCACTGTAAACGGTACTATCGAAGTTGGTTCAAAGTTCAGATATTGCTCAGGCGGCAAAACATACGGTAATGCCCCCACAGGTAAATACGGTGCTATTTATATGAACGAAGGAAGCAACATCACTCTTAACAGTGGAGCTAAGCTTTATGCATGGGGTTATGTTTACGGTAATGGTTCAGTAAATGCTAGTAGCGGTGCGCAAGTTTATGAATTTATGCAAATCGGCGACTTTTACGGCGGCGGAAAACTGGGAGATATGGCGCATATGTTCCCGTTTTCACAGTATTATATTCAGAATATAGAGGTACCTCTTACTCTTAATTACGGCGCTACAGAATATCTTTATGTAAAGCTAGTCATTTCTGATTATGAACTCCCTGCAACTGTACCGTTCATCAGTACCGGTGCTGATTCTATGTTCCGCATGAGCGAAGGGTCCTCGGTTACTAAGGATTACGATCCTTCTACGGATCGTCTTGTTCTGGATATAAACGGTAATGCAAGCCTGCAGAGTGTTTCAATGGAACCCGATCTTAGCGCGTTTGATATTGGTACTAAAATAGCTATTACAACTATATTAAACAGTATGCTTGGCGGTACTACAATAAATTCCGCTAACTATATACTTTGCCTTAACAGCAATATGACAATCAATGTAAATTCCGGAATGACTACTATCAGTCAGGAAATGTCAGCGCTTCCCGGTGTAGAAGTATATGTTGATAAGAGTGCTGTACTTCACCTCGCTTCAGGTGATTCTTCTAAAACTACCGTAAGCGGAGGCTCTGCAGGTAAGAATGCTTATCTTTTCGACTCTGAGCAGTGGGGAGCTTATATATTCAGCGGCAAAAAATTAATTAATGTATCTTATTCTCCTACAGCAAATTACTACAAGCGTACCGAAAAGGACCTTAAGGATGTTATTCTTGATATTAACGGTACGGTTGTTACTGACGGTTATCTTTATACTACAGTAAATTATGATTATCAGTTTGATGAAGAAGGAAATCTAATTTCTCTTGATGTTAACGGAGGCGGAGCATCCATAATCTCATCTGAGGGAACAGGCGTTTTAGCGATGAATAATGGTGCAGGTACTGAAATCGGAGTTTATAACCTTGACGGTGCCGGCGCATCAGAAACCACCATTTTTGCTGCCTCCGCTCAGCTAAAAAACGGTGATGGCTCATATCTTAATACTATGGGTGCTGAACCCGGCACTGAATTTAAATACTGTGCCGACGACGATAAATGGTACACCGGCGAGTGTGACGGAGAAAAGTGTAATGCGCCTAAAGAATATTTAATCACCTGGGTCGTTAACGGTAAAACATCAAGTGGTGATGTGGCTGTAGGTACGGTTCCCGTTTACGAAGGCTCACTTGAAATGGATTACACAGACAACAAGCACTACACTTTTGCAGGTTGGTCAACTACTGCAAACGGTAGCGTTCTTGGAAATCTTCCCGAAGTAACAGCTGACGCTACCTACTACGCTGTATTTACTGAGGCTTCTCATAGCTATGCTACTGCTTCTTCGGACGGTAGGCATAAATGTACGGACTGTGAAAAGAAGGCTAGCTGCGGCGATACGGAAGGCGACGGAGATCACCTTTGCGACCTCGGTTGCGGTGCTGAATTCCCCGGTTGTACCGGCGGCACAGCTACATGTACTGTAAAGGCTAAGTGTACCGAATGCGGTCAGTTCTACGGTGAACTTAAACCTCACACAGAAAAGACAAGAGAAGAAAACCGTAAGGAAGCTACATGCGGTGCTGACGGCTCTTATGATCTTGTAACCTACTGTGAAGTTTGTAAGAAGGTTCTCTCAACTGAATCAAAGACAATAACTGCTACGGGTAAGCATAATTATAACAGTGTTGTAACGAAACCCACTTGTACAGAAGAAGGCTTTACTACTTATACCTGTTCAGTATGCAATGACAGTTATGTAGCTGATAAAGTTTCAGCAAAGGGTCATAAAGATGCAGACGGTGACGGAGATCATCTCTGTGACACTTGTAAGGCAGAGAACGTAACACCTCACAGCAAGGGTGAAATGGTTAAAGAAAACATCAAGGAAGAAACCTGTGTAGATGCAGGTAAGTACGATGAGGTTTATTACTGTACTGAATGTAAAGGTGTAGTTGAAAGAAAGAATATCGAAGTTCCTGCAAACGCAAAGAATCATAAATGGGGCGAAACAACTTACTCCTGGAGTGCAGACGGAAAGTCTTGCACAGCCACACATGCTTGCGGTAATGACGGTACACATACAGAAACCGAAACCGCAACTATCGGCTCAGAGGTAGTAAATGCAGCTACCTGCACAGAAATGGGCACGACAAGATATACTGCAACCTTCGCAAAGGATTGGGCTAAAACCCAGACAAAGGATGTTAAGGATATTCTTGCAAAGAATCACGATATGCAGAAGACTGCAGACGAAATCGCACCCAAGTGCGAAGAAGCAGGCAAGACAGCAGTTTACACCTGTGCTAACGGCTGCGGTAAGACCGAAGGCGGCGATGTAATCGAAGCTCTCAAGCACGATATGCAGAAGACTGCAGACGAAATCGCACCTAAGTGTGAAGAAGAAGGTAAGACAGCAGTTTACACCTGTGCTAACGGCTGCGGTAAGACCGAAGGCGGCGAAGCAATAGAAAATACCGGTCACACTAAGGGTGAAATGGTTAAAGAAAATGTCACAGATGCAGGCTGTGTAGATGCAGGTAGGTATGATGCAGTTTACTATTGTAGCGTATGCGGCGAGGAAGTAGAAAGAACAAACATTCCTATTCCTGCAAAGAATCATGCATGGAGCGATGCCACTTATTCCTGGAGTGAAGACGGCAAAACATGTACAGCAACACGTTACTGCGCTAATGCTGCTGATCATATAGAAACCGAAACTGCAACTATCGAATCAGAAGTTGTAAATACAGCTACTTGCACAGAAATGGGCACGACAAGATATATTGCAACCTTCGCAAAGGATTGGGCTAAAACCCAGACAAAGGATGTTCAGGACATTGCAGAGCTCGGTCACGGTTCAGAAGAAGGCTTTGATTATGTCGACAACAAGAACGGCACACACAAGGCTATCTGTAATGATTGCGGTAAAACAAGTGATGTGAATGTTGACTGTGACTACGATGAAACAACACACAAGTGCGTTTGTGACGCTGTTGAAACATTTACCGTCACTCTTAAGGATTATAATACCAAAGAACAAAAGTTCGGAACTCTTGAAATCCCCTACGGTGCTAAAGTATTCGATTATCTCGAAACTGTAGAAGTAGAAGATTTCGCATATAAAGTTTCTTACATAGATGGTGTATTTAGCTTCTCAGGTGAGTGGTTGGATGCCGAAAATAATAAAATCACTGAAGAGCTTACTATGCCCGGTGAAGATATTACGGTATTCGCATATATGTTATTTACAGGATGGGAGCACTGTGGCAATGACAATTGGAGCTATGCTATAAAAGATGAGACTCAGACAGGTTGGCATGAAGTTGACGGAGAATGGTATTATCTTAATCCGGAATATGTCAATGGTTACTATGGACTCCGTGCCCAGGGAATAACAAGAGTACCTTATCCCGAAACAGCAATCGACGGTGTAACTTATGCCCCCAATGCTGACGATAAGGCATATTGGGCAGCACATCAGGATAAATCCTCTTATACTGATGCTGAAACAGCCTGCTTCGTATTCGGTGCAGACGGCAAGTTCAATCCTGTGACAGGTATTGTTGACGGTAATCGTTATGCACTTAAGGGTATGATTGGCTGGCATCCGGGTCTTGTAGAGGTTGACGGCGATTATTATTACTTCCTCGGTGATAAGAACGGCGGCGGTAATGTAATGGCTACAGGAGATACTTATGTTACCAGAGGCACAACAGATGAATTTGTTAACGGCGGTATCTACACCTTCGGTGAAGACGGAAAGCTCTGTGAATACGACGGAATTACAGAGGTTGACGGAGTTCTTCGCTACTATAAAGATAATCGACTTGCAACAGGCGCAGGTCTCATAAAGGTTGACGGAGATTATTATTATGTCCGTACAAACGGTGAGCTTGTAGTCAATAAAAAGTATTGGGTTTCAAATATTAACGGTTACAGTGTTGTTGCCGGCGAATATCAGTTTGATAAGAACGGCAAGATGATTAATCCTGTAGATCCTGAGATTTATGACGGCATTGTAAAGGTTGACGGATTCTATTATTACTATATAAACGGTAAGAAGCAGGTTAATACAGGTGTGCAGAAGCTTACCGATGAAAACGGAAAGACATTCTATATTTATGTTACTTCTAACGGTAAGCTTGCAACGGGTGAGTATTGGCCCACAAACCGTAATGACCTTCTTGACAGAGGCTGCTACGATTGGGGCACTGACGGCAAGTATTATCCCACTGTACCTGAAAAGAAAGATGGTATAGTAGAAATTGACGGACTTTATTACTACTATATCGACGGTAAAAAGCAGGCCAACACAGGTGTGCAGAAGCTTGAAGATGAAAACGGAAAGACTTTCTATATCTATGTTACCTCAAGCGGCAAGCTTGCAACAGGTGAATATTGGCCTTCAAACCGTAACGGTCTTCTTGATAAAGGTTGCTATAATTGGGGTACAGACGGTAAGTATTATCCCACGGTGCCTGAAAAGAAAAACGGTATAATAGAAATAGACGGACTTTATTATTACTATATCGACGGTGAGAAGCAGGCCAATACAGGTGTGCAAAAGCTTAAGGATGAGGAAGGCAAGACATTCTATATCTATGTTACCTCAAGCGGAAAGCTTGCAACAGGTGAATATTGGCCCTCAAACCGTAATGATCTTCTCGAAAGAGGCTGTTACGATTGGGGTACAAACGGCAGATATTATCCTGCTTAACCGAAACTTTTAAATCAATAAACAAGGTGCTCAGTACCTATAGGTATTGGGCACCGGTTTGCTGAAAGCTGAAAAACAGTAACATAAAGCAGACAGTGCTTTGTCTGTTTTATGATGCGGTTTTAATGAAAAAATAAAAGGGTGGTAATGTATGAAGGTAGGGATACTGACATTTCCTAATTCTCCAAGCTATGGGGCAACTTTGCAGATGTACGCATTATATAAAACGGTCTGTAAAATCGGAAATGATGTTGAGATAATAAATTATCATAATTCTTATATGAAGGCAGAAAAGCACATCGGCCGCGGAAGAAACAATACTGTAAAATATAAAATTAAAAATAAAATCAGTCGTATACTCCACCGTAAAAACTATTTGCAGTTCAGACGATTTGAAAGAAACAACGTAAAAACATATCCGGAGAAACCGATAGTAAAAAAAGAAAAGCTAAGAAATTTATCTGACAGATATGATGCTGTTATTTGCGGAAGCGATCAGGTATGGAATCCTGACATAACAGATTCGGATGTGAGTTATTTTTTTGATTTTTGCGGTGATAAAACGAAAAGAATATCTTATGCTGCAAGCTTCGGAAAGAAAGAGCTTTCAGAAAAATACAGCTGCAGCATCAGTCGCGAGCTTGAAAAATTTTCTGAGATTTCGGTAAGAGAGAATTCTGGCAAGGCCATCGTAGCAAAAATTGTCGGAAAAGAAGCAGCTTTAGTTTCTGATCCAATCTTTTTCCTTAATGCTGAGGAATGGAGAAAAATTGAAAAGAAGCATCCTGCAGCTGAGGGGAAATATATTTTATACTATACAGTTTCAAGCTCAGCAGAATTATGGCGGAAATGTTTAGATTTTTCGGAAAGAAACAATATAAAAATCATTATTGTCGGCGGTAATATCATAAAAAAAATCGCGAATAAAAATCCTATGATAGAGTATGCGGTGGATGTAAGTCCCGAGCAGTGGTTATATCTTGTGGATAAGGCAAGTTATGTGTTTACAAATTCATTTCACGGAACTGCTTTTTCTTTAAACTTCCGAAAAAACTTTTTTGTAAAATATCCTGTAATGTACAGCACGCGTCTGGAGCAGTTAGTTACAGACACCGGAATGGAAAAACGGGTAATTAATGGTGATGAAGAATTAAGCTCAGATAATATTTCATTTGAATTTGCAGAAGAAAAAATGAATAAGCATAAGGAGTTTTCTTTAAGCTTTCTTGAAAACGCCTTACTGCCGTAAAAAAGAAAGGAGTGTCAATGTTGGATCGACGAATGCAAAGAGCTAAAATTAATGCTTTGAGCACCCTTGCACATCAGTTGATAAGCACAGTTTGCGGAATTATTATTCCGTGGATTATGATTGACACTTACGGTTCAGCTGCCTATGGAGCGACGACCTCAATCGCACAGTTTCTTTCTTATATTGCTTTGCTCGAGGGCGGAATAGGAAGAGTTGCACGCGGAGCTTTGTATGAGCCTTTGGCACAAGGTGACAGCGACAGTATCAGCAGGGTTTATCTTGCCGTAAAACGCTTTTTTTCTGCTTTAGGTTTTGTTTTTGCGGCGTACTCTGTTGTTTTGGCTTTCTGTTATTACGATATTGCTGATATAAAGGAATTCTCACGCAATTATGTTTTTATGCTTGTTTTGGCTATAAGTATAGGAAAATTTGCTGAATATATGGGAGGCATTTCTAACATAACTCTTCTTAATGCCGATCAGAAACAGTATGTTGTTGTTTCCGGATATATTGTTACGGGTATACTCAATGTGCTTTCCATAGTAATACTGACAGGATTCGGCTGTGATATTTTATCGGTTAAGCTGGCGAGCAGTTTGGTTTTTATCCTAAAACCCGTTCTGTATTCGGTTTATGTAAATAAAAAATATAAAATAAATAAAAAAGTCGCCTCTGTAAAGCTTGAGAATAAATTTACAGGTATAGCTCAACATCTGGCTTATGTAATTCAGAATAACACGGATGTGCTTATTCTTACAGTTCTTGCAGATTTGAAAACGGTTGCCGTCTATTCGGTATATAATCTTGTTGTAACCAGTGTGAAAAATATTGCAACTTCCTTTACCGGCGGAATGGAAGCAGTGTTCGGAAATATGATTGCAAGAGGTGAGGAAAAAGAGCTTAAGAACGTTTATAATAATTATAAATTTATTCTGACAGTTTTAACCTGTGTTCTGTTTTCTTCGACAGCTATTTTAATTGTTCCTTTTGTAAAACTATATACATCAGGTGTTTCCGATGCTGATTATGATGCACCTGTATTCGGTCTGATTCTTACGGTTTCTGCTGCAATAAACTGTCTTGTCTGGCCGTGCTTTAATTTAACAATAGCAGGTAATTTGCTTAAGGAGAGCAAATTCGGTGCATACGGTGAGGCTGCAATAAATTTAACGACATCAATTATTCTCGTTTTTTGGAATCCTTTAGTAGGTGTTGCCGTTGGTACATTACTGTCGGCAGTATACAAGAGTGTTTTTTATATTGTTTTTTCCGGGAAAAAGGTTCTCCATACCAAAATATCAGGTATGATTAACAGATTCGTCGCTACTGTTATTCTGCTGTCGGTAATGTCTGTTGCAGGTATGATTTTAATTGACAGACTTACTATAGATAATTTCGGAGTTTGGATTTTAATTGCGGTTGCTGTTGTTTTAACGACCGTATCTGTAGGTTTGCTGTTTGGCTGTTGCCTTTACCCCGGATGCTTAAAGGAATTTTTAAAAATTGTATTTTCGGATAAGAAGGAAGGTGTGCCTTGCGTGTATGACGAATATTCAAAGCATGACATAGCAGCTTATGCGGGTTACATAAAGGATGAACAGGAATTGATGCAGTGCTCGTCCGGTGGAGCTGCTACTGCGTTTGCACGTAAAATGATAGCCGACGGAGGTTATGTCGCCGGCGTTGTATACAGTGATGATTTCCTTCGTGCCGAGTACAGGATTATCAGCAGCTATGATGAAATTGAAAAATTAAAAGGCTCTAAATATATCGAAGTAAACAGAGGAAATATCTTTTCCGAGGTTAAGGAGCTGCTCGATGGCGGAAACAAGGTTTTATTTGTCGGTCTTCCTTGCACAGTTGCTGCGCTTCGTGCATTTATAAAAAAAGATTACGACAATCTTATAGCGGTTGAGTTGATTTGTCATGGCCCCACAAGTGAAAAGGTTCACCGTGATTACATAGAGCATCTTCAGAATAAATTCGGAGGAAAGATAGTTGATTTTTCAGTTAAAAGGAAAAAGGACAGCTGGACACCGGGCTATTTATATGCTGAATTTGATAACGATAAGATCTTTTCAGAGGAGTTTTATCATACAGAGTACGGATATGCTTTTGCTGTTATGGCTAAAAAGCAATGCTATTCCTGTAAATTCAGAGGTAACAACCGTACGGGCGATATAATGATAGGAGATTTTTGGGGCGCGAATGAGAATGATATCTTCTGGAATAAAAAGGGTGTTTCTGCGATTCTGGTTCATAATGAAAAGGGCTTGAAATGGTTAGAGTCCAATACAGAATTACAGTTATTCGAAACAACCTTTGAAAGAATAGCCGAGAAAAATCCTAATATTATAAAGCCGCGTTCTGAGCGTGCTGAAAGAGATAAGTTCGAGAGGCTTCTTGCCGATAATGACTTGTTTTATTCGGTTAATCACTCTAAAAAAATGACGACTAAAATCAAAGGCGCTATAAAAAGAATTATTAAACTTTAAAAAACTTTTTCGTAGGTGTATCAAATGGAAAACAAAGAAAAGAATTATATAAGCAATGACAGGGATGTAGCCGAAACTGAGCATCATTCTCACAGCTCACATCACCATCACAGTCACCACAGTCACGGACATCATCACCGTCATCATTCTTCACATAAAAGCAGCAATAACAGAAAAAAGCAGAACCGAAAGGAAAAGATAGAACGCTTTATAAGACGCAATAAGAAATATATCGTTTACTGTGTTGTTGCTATTGCTGTGTTTATTTGTATGGTTTTCGTAGGCGGCTATCTTGACAGAATAGACAGAGTGGGCCACCAGGGTGAAAGCGTCGGGGAAGATTATCAGGGAGAAAAAAATTCAGCTTCCCATCTGAATATTGATATTCCTTTTTTTGATGAGGATGTGGTTATCGTAAATCCTGCGGTTGAAGCATTTATGAAAGCTGACGGCAGTCTGTCCGTTAAAGATGTTTACGATATGTATTCCTCCTATGCAAATCGTCTGGATGTAGGTGTGCCTGTAGAGCTTTCTTATGAGATATCTGAGGTACCGTCGGGATATAATGTGAAAAAAGCGGAGATTATTATTGCTGATAATAAGAGTCTGTCAAATCCGTCTGTTTATACTCTTAAGGACTATGAGACTAAGCTTTATGTCTATAATCTCAAAACGGGAACAAGGTATTACTACAGAATAAATCTTACCTTTGCCAATGAGACGGAAACCTCTGTAGGCGGTAGCTTTATGACTGCTGAAGGCCCCCGTATTATGAATGTCGACGGTGTCTACAATATGAGAGATATCGGCGGCTGGAAGACTGCTTCAGGTAAAGTGATAAAGCAGGGACTTCTTTACAGAGGCTGTGAGATTGACGGATCAATTGAGCCGAAATATACGATAACAGACAGCGGAATCAATACGATGCTCAAGGAACTGGGTATAAAAACCGATATGGATCTCAGAGCTGAGAGCGATAACATTTACGGAACAGATGCATTGGGTGCGGCTGTTAATCATAAGTATTACGGTACTCAGATGTATTCACAGATCTTTGAGAATAAAAAGAGTAATGAAAGCATCAGAAAAGTTTTCTCTGATCTTGCGGACAAGAAAAACTATCCGATTTATCTTCACTGCACCTACGGTCAGGACAGGACGGGAACAGTATGCTATCTTCTTGAGGCTTTGTTGGGTGTAAGCAAAGAAAATATGATGAAGGAATACCTTTTATCGGGATTTCATTACGGTGATGTATACGGAGGTCACGAGCCTATGGAAGAGTTTATTGAAAAGCTTTCAAAGCTTCCCGGCGTTTCAATGAGCGAAAAGGTAGAGGGCTATCTGCTTTCAATCGGTGTTACCGAGGATGAAATAAGCAGTATAAGAAAGATTTTTCTTGCCGATTAAAATGAAATATATCACTTACGCCGCCATATAGGAGAAAAATCTGTGAGGCGTAGGTTTAAAGACAGTTTGTATTTGTTCAGACTGTCTTTCGGCATTTTACGGAGATTATTGAAAAAACGTTAAGTCTGTGCTACAATCAGAGTGTAAGCTAAAAAAGGAGTGATCTGATGACATTAAAGCTTTTTCTTCAGGCGATAGCTAAATTCCTTCTGGGAGCCGTTTTGGTGGCTTTACTTATTTTTCTTCCGGCAGGTACCTTGAATTACTTTAACGGTTGGCTGTTTATGGGGATTCTTTTTGTGCCGATGTTCCTGGCAGGCATTGTTATGATGGTAAAAAATCCCTCACTTCTTAAAAGCAGACTTAACGCTAAGGAAAAGGAGGCGGAGCAAAGCCTCGTGGTAAAGCTCAGCGGACTTATGTTTTTGGTTGGTTTTATCCTGGCAGGAATTGATTTTCGCTTCGGATGGACTGATATGCCCGGGTCAGTTGTTATAGCTTCTGCTGTGCTGTTTATCATAGCCTACGCTTTTTACGCTGAGGTTCTTCGTGAGAATACATATCTTTCCCGTGCTATTGAGGTGCAGGAGGGACAGAAGGTTATCGATACGGGTCTTTACGGTATAGTGAGACATCCTATGTACAGCGCGACTTTATTGCTGTTTATGTCTATGCCGCTGGTGTTGGGCTCGGTGTACTCGTTTATTATTTTTCTTGCCTATCCGTTTATTATAGCCAAGAGAATAAGAAATGAAGAAGAGGTTCTCGTAAGAGAACTCGAGGGCTACAGCGAATATAAAAATAAAGTAAAATATCGCCTTATACCTTTTATATGGTGATAAAATAAAAAAGGAGAAAATCATTATGAAAACTAAAACGGAAAAAGCTGCTTCGGGCCTTACCCTGAAGCACAAAATCGGCTACGGCCTCGGTGATGCGGGCGGATGTATGACCTTCGCCGTTATGGGAAGCACCTTCGCTATGTACTGCACCGATGCTCTTAAGGTTGATACAGATTTACTGGCTGTTCTGCTCGTAATCTGGAATGTCTGGGACTTTATCAATGACCCGCTTATGGGTGCATTTATGGATAAGGCCTTCGCTAAAAAGCATAATCCCAAGGGTAAATTCCGTCCCTGGCTTTTAAGAAGCGCACCGCTTATCTGTGTAAGCTTTATTGCTCTCTGGTCAGTGCCTTCTCTTTTCGAGGGTCTTTCTCTCGTCTGCGTTCTTTTCGGACTCAAGATACTCTATGAGGGCGCATATACTATGTTCAATATTCCTATGGGCTCTCTTCTTTCGGCTATGGCTGATAACGATAAGGACAGAGCGACACTTTCATCTGCCAGAGGCTTCGGCTCTGCTGTAGGTAATGCTGTTCCCGTTATGCTTATGCCCATGCTTATCGAAAAATACGGCCAGACCAATTCAAAGGGTTATGCCCTCGGCGCAGTTGTATGTGCAGTTATAGGCTTCATTATGTGTCTCGGACATTATGCGTTTACAGAGGAAAGAACTGCTCCCGTTACAGTTGAAAATCAGGAGCAGCAGAACATTAAGGTTACGGACATTCTTAATGTTTTCCGTGTGAACAGACCCTTCCTTGCTCTGTGTATACACGGACTTTGCATCTGTACCATGCAGTATGTAAGCAATACACTTACCAACTATCTTTTCTCCGTGGTTTACGGCGATCTTACCTTAGTTTCAAAGGGTATGATTATTTCGGCGCCCTTTATGACAGTTACTCTTTTAGGCGGTCCCTTCTTCGCTAAAAAGTACGGTCTTGAGAAATTCATCCGATTCGGTCTTATTTCAGGCTCCGTGCTTTACATCGCACTTTTCGCACTCCACATGGTAACGGATGTCAATCCTTATGTTCATATTATCCTCAGCAACTCCGCTATGGGTCTTGCAAGTGTATCTATTTATATGCAGTGGGGTCTCGTCAGCGAAGCTATCGACTATAATGAAATGATTACCGGCAAGAGAACAGAAGGCTCTATTTACGGCACCTTTAATCTTTCACGCCGTGTAGGTCAGACTATCGGTAACTCCTCGGCTGTTCTTATGCTCGGCTGGATTGGCTATAACGCTGACCTTACAGTTCAGTCTGCTGTAACTGTTTCGGGTATCAAGATTATAGCTGTGCTTCTTCCCGGTATTTTTGTCCTCGGCTCCTGGGCAGCATTTAAATTCCTTTGGAAAATGGACTCCGAGACAAGACAGAAAATTGACGATTTCAAAAAAGCTCAGAAGGAACAGTAATTTATGTATAAAATAATTTCTACTCCCTGCGGAGAAATAAAAGGAACGGTCTCTGACGGTGTTGTCGACTTTAAGGGTATACGCTATGCCGTGGCTGAAAGATGGACTTATCCTGAGATAGTGACAGAGTGGGAGGGTGTCTATGATGCCACAGCCTACGGAAATTGCTCCTATCAGCCGAGAGCCTTTTATAATGAGGAGGAAAACCCGGGAAAGGTCTTTTACTATAACGAATTCCGTAAGGGTGAAACCTACACCTATGATGAGGCCTGTCTTTTTCTGAATATCCGCACTCCCGAGGATGCCGATCCCGACAGTAAGCTTCCTGTTTTAGTGTACATTCACGGAGGAGGCTTTACGGGAGGATGCGGTCACGAAAAGCACTTCGACGGCCCTGTATGGGCGAAAAAGGGTGTTATCTCCGTCACGGTGAATTACCGTCTCGGACCTATGGGCTTTCTCTGTCTTCCCGAACTGAAAAAAGAGGCAGGACACACGGGAAATTACGGACTCTATGATCAGATTACCGCCATTAAATGGGTTAAGGATAACATCTCAGCCTTCGGTGGTGACGGTGATAAAATCACGATTATGGGACAGAGTGCAGGTGCTATGAGTGTTCAGCATCTTTGTCAGAGTGATTATACAGACGGACTTTTCCGTTCTGCCGTTATGTCCAGCGGTGTCGGTATGGGGTCATTTATGACAGGTACACCCGAAAAGAAATATGACTTCTGGAAAGAGGTTATGAAAAATACGGGTGCGAAAACTCTCGAAGAGTTCAGAGGGGTCTCTCCCGAGGTTCTTTTCCGTGAATGGAAAAACACCAAAGGCTCTGGTATGTCTGCCACACCTGTCAGAGATGGAATACTAATTAAGGATAAGCCTGAGGTGAAAAATATTCCCTATATGGTCGGCTCCACCAGTCACGATATGGCTCCCGCCATTCTTTATCTGCTGACAAAAAGCTGGGCGAAGAAAAACGGCGCCTATATGTGGCTTTTCGAGCGAATGCTTCCCGGTGACGATAAGGGTGCATGGCACAGCAGTGATTTGTGGTATTGGTTCGGTACGCTGAAAAACTCTTGGCGACCGATGGAGAAAAGGGATTTCTTTTTAAGTGATGGAATGACGTCTTATCTCTGTAATTTCGTAAAAAACGGAAATCCGAACGGAGACGGGCTTCCTTTATGGGAGAAATGTACGGGTGGTAAAACTGTTATGTGCTTTGGAGACAGTATGACATATTTCGGAAAGGCTAAAATGGGTAAGCTCATATATAACACTCTTACCACCAAGCCTGTCGGTGAATAAAAAATAACTGCTCACATCTTTTCGGTGTGAGCATTTTCTATACCCTCGCATATAATGTGTGAGGGGGTGATATTATGCCTGTAATTCCTTATGACCGTCAGGCGGCAATCGATTATGCGAAAGAATGGGCATTCGAGCGAAATCCGAGGTTTTACGATTTCAGCGATTTAGGCGGTGACTGTACAAACTTCGTTTCCCAATGCCTTTATGCGGGAAGCGGGGTAATGAATTTTACACCCGTTTACGGTTGGTACTATCTTTCATCATCTAACCGTACCGCCTCCTGGACAGGAGTAGAGTATCTTTATAATTTTCTTACTGCCAATGAGGGTGTAGGTCCTTTTGGCAGAGAAGTAGGGGAGAATGAGCTTGAAACAGGTGATGTGGTACAGCTCGGTGATGCTGAGGGTGATTTTTACCATACTATGCTTATAACCTCCCTTTATCCCGAAATTCTCGTAGCATCTCATTCAAACGATGCCTTTGACCGTCCGCTTTCATCTTATGATTATGATATAGTGAGATTTATTCATATCGATGGGGTGAGAGTAGAGGAATAAATAAAGAAAAGGCCTCTCCTGAAAGGAGAGGTGGCATGCTATGAGTGACGAAGAGGTTGCGTGACGGAGAGGTATCAGTCTCCTCTGACTATTCTGTAGGTCTGTCGGAAATCTTCCTTGCCCCAGCCTCTTTCCATAGCCTTGTCTATAGCGGCCTTGGCGGCTCTCATACCGGGCATATCAAAATTCATTTCCTCACTTATGTGTGAGCAGATGGTGATGTCCTTGCACATATTTTCCAGGGAAAAGGCTGTGGTCCAGTCCTCGTTTTTGAGCTTGTCTCTTTGTGCGTTCATATAAAAATTCTGCGCACCGCCTGCGGCTACGGCATCGGCGAAATTATCGATGGAAATGCCGAGCTTCTGTGCGAGATTAAGAGTTTCGTTTACACCGTTCTGTATCTGTGCGACGAGGGTGTTATGGCATATTTTGGCAGCGAGGCCCATACCGTTTTCACCCATATAAATTACCTTGCTTCCCATATAGGAGAGAACAGGCTCGATTATGTCGAACACTTTCTTTTCACAGCCTGCAAGAACACCGAGAGTGCCTGCGATAGCGTCAGCCTTAGAGCGCACTACGGGACAGTCGGCAAACTGAGCGCCCGTTGTCTTTACCGTATTAGCTACCTCTACTGATTTGTCGGGCTCGATGGTGCTCATATCGATACAGATTTTTCCTTTTTTAAGATAGGGGAGCATTTCGGTATAAGCTTCCTTAACATGCTTTGAGGTGGGTATCATCGTAATGATGATATCCGCCTTTTCTGCTACCTCGGTATTTGTGGCACAGCCTACACAGCCGAAGGAAGTGAGCTTATCTATCTGACTTTGCTTGTGGTCATTACAGTAAACGGTGTCATTATGCTTTTTAACGATGTTTTCGCACATTGATTCACCCATAATTCCTAAACCGATAAAACCTATTTTCATTCGAGTTACCTCCTGCTTGTTATGGAATAATTATAGTTTTATTCTTAATTTATGTCAAGAAAAACTTTACTTAACCGTTTAATAGTGATAAAATACTATTCAGAAAGAGGGTAATGAAATGGGTAAATCCTTACAGGGAAAATATTCTATAGATATGTGTACAGGCTCCGTTTACGGAAAGATGCTCCGCTTTGCCTTGCCGCTTATGCTGTCGGGTATCTTACAGCTTTTATTCAATGCGGCTGATATTATCGTAGTAGGTAATTTTGCAGGTGACGAATCTTTAGCCGCAGTAGGTGCTACGACTACTATTATCAATCTTACGGTGACCTTATTTATCGGCCTTTCCGTAGGCGTAAATGTGCTTACAGCCAATTATTTCGGTGCAGGTATGGCTGATGATGTTAAATCTACGGTACATACGGCTATGGCAGTAAGCGTGGTAAGCGGTATTTTTCTTACGGTTATAGGTATAGCCTTTGCTCCGCAGATACTTCACATGATGAAGGTACCCGATGATGTAATCGACCTTTCGGTCATTTATCTCCGTACATACTTTTCGGGTATGATAGCCGTTATGGTTTATAATTTCGGCAGTGCTGTTCTCCGTGCTGTAGGTGACACACAGCGCTCCCTTTATTTCCTTACTGCATCAGGAATAATCAATGTAGGACTTAATCTTATCTTCGTTATTGTATTTCATTGGGGAGTTTTCGGTGTCGGTCTTGCCACAGTAATTTCTCAGGTGGTTTCGGCGGCATTGGTAGTAATTACTCTTATGAAAGAAAAAAGTGCCATAAAGTTGTCTCTTAATGAGCTTAAAATAGACAAGCATAAGCTTCTGAGAATAATTCAGATAGGTCTTCCTGCAGGACTTCAGGGAATGCTTTTTTCCTTTTCAAATCTTCTCATTCAGTCCTCGGTTAATTCCTTCGGTAAAATCGTAATCGCAGGTAACTCTGCCTCTGCAAATGTCGAGGGCTTCGCCTTTACGGCTATGAACGCCTTTCATCAGGGTGCTGTAGCCTTCACAGGACAGAATATGGGTGCGGGAAGGTATGACCGTATCGGTAAGATTCTCAGAACCTCCCTCATTTATGTATTTATTACGGGTCTGCTTTTTGCTGTTGTTTATAATGTGTTCTCTTATGAGCTTATCGACCTTTACACAAACAGCGAAGAGGTAATCAAGGCAGGCGTAACGAGACTTATTATTATTGCTACAGCGTATTTCCTTGCAGGTATGATGGATGTGGTGGTAGGTGCCATAAGAGGTCTCGGCTATTCGGTAGTACCGATGATAGTTTCTGTATTCGGTATATGTGTCTTCCGCGTTTTCTGGATTTTCTGTATTTTTTCTCAGGAGCAGTACCACACAATCGAGTCTATTTATTACTCCTATCCCATAAGCTGGATTCTCACCTTATCCGTTCAGCTTATCTGCTATTTCGTCATAAAAGTCAAGGTCGTTGATAAAAAACGGAAGACCGGCCCATAATTTACTATTGCATTATACTTTAAAATATGATATAATCAGCTTATTCTTATATAGAAAATACTCTAATTAAATTTAGAGTATTTTTTCTGATTTATCGCTTTAACAAGTTAATTTAATAATATGATAACACAGAAAGGCAGTTACTATGATTGATAAAAAAATTGACGATTTGTTTACAGAGTGGCTCGAAAAAAATAAAGATGAAATAATCGGAAAATGGATCGAGCTGGTGAAAATTCCGTCGATTAAATCCGAAAGGGCAGAGAAAGCGCCTTACGGTATCGAGTGCGCGAAGGCACTGAATTTTGCCGCATCGCTTTTCGACTCAGAGGGAATCGACAGCAAGGTATATGATGAGGGCGGTTATGCTCTTGCTTCTTACGGCACCGGAGAGAAGACTATCGGTCTTTACAGCCACAGCGATGTAGTGCCCGTCGGTGACGGATGGCTTTTTACAGAGCCCTTTAATCCCGTTATAAAGGACGGAAGCTTAATCGGCAGAGGAGCCGAGGATAACAAATCCGGTATCATCGCTTCTCTTTGTCTAATGAAGTTTTTAAAGGACAGCGGTGTGAAGCTCGGAAGCCGTATAGAGGCTTTTATCGGCTCTGACGAGGAATGCGGTATGGAGGATATGAAGGCATATCTCGCAGAGCAGACAGTTCCGGACATTTCGTTCGTTCCCGATGCTGATTTTCCTTGCAGTACGGGTGAAAAGGGTATCTGTCATATCTGGGCGAAGAATAAGACAGCCTTTAAGGACATAAAGAATATCAAAGCGGGTGAAGCTTTTAACATCGTTTTAGATAAGATCGAGACTGAAATCGTATACAGCGATGGTCTTTATAATGAAATCGAAGAAAAGCTCACGGGTAATGAAAAAATTACCCTTTCCCGTGAAAACGGTATGATTAAGCTTCTCGCCAAGGGTATTTCAAAGCATGCAAGCATTCCCGAGGGCTCCGAAAATGCGGCGCTCACTCTTTTCTCTTTCCTTTGCGGATGTGAAAATCTTTGTGAAAATGACCGTTATATTCTTAAAAATGCTGTCGAAGCCCTTTCCTGTTATTACGGAAAAGGTTTGAACATTCTTCATGAGGATCCTAATTTCGGTAAGACCACCTGTACTAACGGTATGGTTAAAATCGAGGATGAAAAGCTTATGCTTTCCTTCGACATCCGTTACGGAGATACACAGGATGCGGCAGAGCTTGAGAAAAATTCAGCTGAAGCACTCGACGGACTTGGCTTCGTGATAGTTTATAAGGATAACAGTCCGGGCTTTTCTATCGACAAGGACAGTAAGATTCCTGCAATTCTCGAAGGTATTTTCGCTGAAATAACGGGCGAATATCATAAGTCGGTTCTTATGTCGGGCGGTACCTATGCCAGAAAGCTTAAAAATGCTTTTTCTCTCGGTACGAGTGTTATTCTCCCTGAAAGAAAGGATAAGGTTCTCGAAATGCCCGAGGGTCACGGAGGACCTCATCAGCGCGACGAAAGAATAGATATAGAGGGATTTTTCACTGCCGTAAGAATTCTTCTGCACTATGTAATCGAGAGCGATAAGATTATTAACGGGTGAAATCCTTGTAAGCTATTATGGGTTAAAATTTGTCTGTTATGACGAAAAATTGTTTTTAGGTATTGAAATTTAATCTGATTTATAGTACAATAAAACGAATATAATCAGATTAAGTTGATTATCGGTGTATGTATTTCATACGGAAAACGCAAATCTGGATTAAAAAAAATAAGGTGGGTTATTACTGTGAACACAAAAACATTAGTCTATGTTTTAAAAAGAGTGGCTCTTGCAGTTCTTACAGTATGGGTTGTAATTACAGTCACTTTCTTCGTTATGAGAGCTGTTCCCGGCGGTCCCTTCGCCAGTGAAAAAGCTATCACTCCTGCTGCTCAGGCGGCACTTGAGGCCAAGTACGGTCTCGATAAACCTGTTATGGAGCAATATTTTACTTATCTTAAGGATATTGTTACCAAATTCGAATTCGGTCCTTCACTTAAACAGCGCGGACGTGATGTTATCGACATCATTACCGACGGTATGAAGACATCCTCGAAGTTAGGTGTCGCAGCCGCATTTATTGCTCTTATTTCGGGCGTTATTCTCGGCTCTGTGGCAGCATTGAGAAGAAATAAGATTATCGATAAAATCATTATGGTTGTTACTACAGCCTTCGTTTCAATGCCGTCATTTATTATAGGCTCACTTCTTCTGATACTTTTCGCCATCACCTTCCACATCTTACCTGCTAACGGTAATGCGGACGGCGGTATGATTTTACCGATTATTACTCTTTCTCTTTACCCTATGGCTTACATCACACGTCTTACCCGTTCATCCATGCTCGATGTTCTCGGACAGGACTACATCCGTACAGCCAAGGCTAAGGGTGTTTCGGGTAACAAGATTATCTTTAAGCACGCTTTAAAGAATTCTCTTATTCCCGTTATTACCTATTTCGGACCTATGCTCGCTTATATCGTTACGGGTTCTCTCGTTGTAGAACAGATTTTCGCTGTACCCGGTATCGGCAGAAGCTTTGTTAACTCCATCACTAACCGCGACTATACACTCATTATGGGTACAACTATCGTTCTTGCGACTCTTATCGTTGTAATGAATCTTATAACTGATATTCTCTATAAGATTGTTGACCCGAGAATAAATCTTGAATAAGGAGGAAGAAGAAAAATGAATAAAAAACCTTTAAGCCTCCATGTCGATGTAGAAAAGCTCATTCCTGCCACTGAGGAAGAAAAGGAATACATCGTAAAAATGAGACCGTCCACGACCTTTTTCAGAGACGGTGCGAAAAGATTTCTTAAAAACAAGGTTGCAACTGTTTCTCTTATAGTTGTGCTTTTAATAACTCTCACTTCTGTTTTCCTTCCTATGTTCTGGCCTTATTCCTACGAACAGCAGCTCGGTATCGAGCCCGGTAAGGCAGTTGACTCTACCTATAATAACCTTTCTCCTTTTGAGTACGGTGCTACTGAGCAGGCAAAAATCGCTGCAGGGGAAAAGGTATTCCCTCACGTTTTCGGTACTGACTCTCAGGGCAGAGACTACTTTATCCGTGTTGTTTACGGTACGAGAATTTCTCTTGCTGTAGGTTTCTTTGCCAGCCTTATCGTTCTCGTTATCGGTCTTACAATAGGTTCCTTAGCCGGTTATCTCGGCGGTAAGGTTGACCTTATCATAATGAGAATTATAGATATCATCTATTCTCTTCCCGATACTCTTATGGTTATTCTTCTTGCTTCGGTTCTTAATAATGCTCTCGAGGCAGCTATCGAGGGTACGGTTCTCGCCAAGCTCGGCACGAATATGATAAGTCTCTTTATTGTTTTCGCCGTTCTTTACTGGGTTTCCATGGCGAGACTTATCAGAGGTCAGATTCTTTCACTTAGAGAGCAGGAATATGTTTTAGCGTCACAGGCTACGGGTGCTAAGGGCAGCTGGATTATAAGAAAGCACCTTATCCCGAACTGTATCAGCGTTATCATTATTTCCACAGCACTTCAGATTCCTAACGCTATTTTCACCGAAAGCTATCTTTCCTTCCTCGGACTCGGTGTTAATGCTCCGATGCCTTCACTCGGCTCTCTTGCCGCTGAAGCACTTAACGGTATTAACTCCTATCCCTTCCGTCTCATATTCCCCGCTATCGTTATTTCATTGGTGGTTCTTTCGCTTAACCTCTTCGGTGACGGTCTTCGCGACGCATTTGACCCCAAACTCAACAGCTAAGAAAGGAGATTTATAATGGCTTTATTAGAAGTAAAGGATTTACAGACCTCCTTTTTTACAGATGCAGGTGAAGTCAAGGCAGTAAACGGCGTAAGCTTCAATCTCGAAAGAGGTAAGGTTTTAGGCATAGTAGGCGAGTCCGGCTCGGGTAAATCCGTTACAGCCTACTCTATTATGCAGATTTTAGCAGGTACAGGTAAGATTGTCGGCGGTTCCATAAAGCTTGACGGTCAGGAGCTTGTAAATGCAGGCGAAAAAGTAATGAAGGATGTCAGAGGCAATAAGGTTTCTATCATATTCCAGGATCCTATGACCTCTCTCAACCCCACGTATACAATCGGCTCACAGCTTAAGGAGGCTATTCTTCTTCATACAGACAGAGATAAGAAGCAGGCTTATGACCGTGCTGTAGAAATGCTCCGTCTCGTAAACGTTAATGAGCCCGAAAAGAGAATGAAGCAGTATCCTCATGAGCTTTCCGGCGGTATGAGACAGAGAGTTATGATTGCTATGGCTCTCGCCTGCGAGCCCGACATTCTCATCGCTGACGAGCCCACCACAGCTCTCGACGTTACCATTCAGGCACAGATTCTCGAGCTTATGAAGGACTTACAGGAAGAGCTCGGCATGGCTATCATTATGATTACTCACGACCTCGGCGTTGTGGCACAGATGTGTGACGAGGTAGTGGTTATGTATGCAGGCTCCATCTGTGAGCAGGGTACAGCCGACGAAATCTTCTATAATCCTCAGCACGAATACACAAAAGGTCTTATCCGTTCTCTTCCCTCTGCAAACACAGCAGGTCAGAAGCTTAAGCCTATCACAGGTACACCTATTGACCTTCTTAATATGCCTAAGGGCTGTGCATTTGCACCGAGATGTGAAGCGGCTATGAAGATCTGCATCGACACTAAGCCCGAGAGAATCCTCGTAAATGAGGAACATGCAGCTACCTGCTGGATGTGTATAAAAAAAGCTATTGACAACGGCAGCTTAGTTGTGGATAATAATAGTAAAGGCGGTGACGCCCAATGAGTGAAAACAACAATCAGAACCTTTTAGAGGTAACGGGTCTAAAAAAATATTTCAACATCAATGTGGGAATGTTCAAGTCCAAGCCTCTTAAAGCAGTAGACGATGTTTCCTTCGCCATCAAAAAAGGTGAAACTCTCGGACTTGTTGGTGAGTCCGGCTGCGGTAAAACTACCGTCGGCAGAACGATTCTCAATCTTTACAAGCCAACAGCAGGTGAAATCAAATTTGACGGCAAGGTTATAAAATCCAAATCAGACCTCAACGAGTTCAGAAAAAAGGCGACTATGGTTTTCCAGGACCCTTATTCTTCTCTTAATCCCCGTATGACTGTTTCCGATATTATAGGCGAGCCTTTGGATGTACACAAGCTCTGTGCTAATAAAAAGGAACGCGAGGATAGAATCCTCGAGCTTATGGGTCATGTAGGTCTTAACAGTGAGCACGCTTCGAGATATGCTCACGAATTTTCCGGCGGTCAGAGACAGAGAATCGGTATTGCCCGTGCTCTCGCCGTTAACCCCGAATTTATCGTATGTGACGAGCCTGTTTCAGCTTTGGACGTTTCCATTCAGGCACAGGTTATCAATATGTTCGGTGAGCTTCAGCAGCAGCTTGGTCTTACCTATCTGTTCATCGCTCACGACCTTCTCGTAGTCCGTCATATCAGTGACAGAATCGCTGTAATGTATCTCGGCAGAATGGTTGAGCTTGCTGATGCGGCTGAAATCTACGATCATCCGCTTCACCCTTATTCGAAATCTCTTCTCTCCGCAGTTCCTGTTCCCGACCCGAAAATTGCCAGAGCTAATAAGAGAATCGTTTTAAACGGTGATATTCCCAGTCCTCTCAATGCACCCTCAGGATGTCCCTTCAGAACACGCTGTCAGTATGCTACTGAAAAGTGCGCTCTTTCGATGCCTGAATTTAAAGAGGTTTCATCCGGTCATTTCGTTGCCTGTCACAGAGTGGACGAAATCGGCTGATGCTTAGGTTACGGTTTAACCGTAGCCATACATAAGGTTTTAAATGCAGGAGAAGCATTTGAAATATAAAAATATTTTTCAGAAAGGAAAGAAAGAAAATGAAAAAAATTCTCGCTTTACTCATGGCTGCTGTAATGTTATTTGCATTAGCCGCATGTGGTGGTAACACAGACGATGATACCAAGGTACAGTCCCTTGCTGTTTGTCTCGCTTCCGAGCCCGACACAATCGACCCTGCTCTTAACTCATCTGTTGACGGTGCTACACTTGTTGCACACCTTTTCTCAGGTCTTGCTAAGTGGGCTCAGGACGATGCAGGTAAGCTTGTTATCGTTGCTGACGCTGCTGAAGAGCTCGTTGAAGGTGTTGAAAACGAAGACGGTACTGTTACCTACACATACACACTTAAGGAAGGTCTCACATGGTCCGACGGTCAGCCCCTCAAGGCTTCTGACTTCGTATTCGCATGGAACCGTGCAGCATCTCCCGCACTCGCTGCAGACTACAACTATATGCTTGACGTAGTTAAGGGTTATGCTGATATGTGGGAAACAAAGGAAACAGACGAAGTTGACGAAGAAGGCAACCCTGTTGAAGAGTTTGTTAATCCCGATGCAAAGCTTGCTGTAGAAGCAACAGACGACAGAACTCTCGTTGTTACTCTTAACAATGCAGTTGCATACTGGAATGAGCTTCTTGCATTCCCCACATACTATCCCGTTCGTGAAGACGTAGTTGCTTCTGAAAACTGGGCAACTGATCCCGCTACATACGTATGTAACGGTGCTTACACCATCACAGGCTGGGAGCACAACAGTGTTATTACTCTCACAAAGAACGATAAGTACCTTGATGCTGAAAAGGTTACAATGCCTGAAATCAAGTTCTATCTTTCAGACGATGCTAACAATATGCTCACTAACTACAAGAACGGTGACTGGCTCCTTATCGACGATGTTCCCACAAATGACATCGCTACTCTTAAGACAGAATATCCTGAAGAGTTCGTAGTAGCAGGTCAGATCGGTACATATTATGTATCCTGGAATATCAATGAAGACATCCTTCCTGCTTCTTCTGACCTTAAGGGCATAGAAGCTGAAAAAGCAGAAGCTGAAATCAGAAACGCTCTTGCTCTTGTTCTCGACCGTAACTACATCGTTAATAACATTTCTCAGGCAGGTGAGGTTCCCGCTTCATCATTCGTTGCTATGGGTATGACAGACGCTGACGGCTCTGAGTTCTACAAGAATGCAGGCTCAAGCGAAGACTTTGACGGTTACTTCAATGCATCTGCTGATGCTTTCGAAGATAACTTCAAGGCTGCTGTAGAAGTTCTTAAGAAGTACTACAACTATGACGAAGCTACTGCTAAGTTCACAGATGTACCTGCTCTTACCTACATCTACAATACAAACGACGGCCATCAGGCTATCGGTGAATACATTCAGGGTGCTTTCGCTGCTGTAGGCGTAACAGTTAACCTTGAAAATCAGGAGTGGAATACATTCCTTAACACCCGTAAGAACGGCGAATACACCGTTGCTCGTAACGGCTGGCTTGCTGACTACAATGATCCCATCTCCTTCCTTGATATGTGGACCACTGTTTCCGGTAACAACGACGTTCAGTTCGGTAAGGGTGAACACAAGGATCTTGCTATGTACAGTGTTGACGTAACAGATCTCGGTGTTGACCTCAAGGTTGAAAACGGCACATGGGCAGAGACCTATGATGCTCTTATCGCTGAAATCAAGGCTTGCACAGACCTTGAGAAGCGTTACGGCCTTATGCACGCAGCTGAGGACCTTCTTATGTCCACAGGCTGTATCACTCCCATCTACTATTACACTGATATCTATATGATCGATGACAGCGTTGAAGGCTTCTTCGCTAACCCCCTCGGTTACAAGTACTTTATGTACACAACAATCAAATAATAGTAAAGCGGAATAGTTTTCAGTCCCGATGCTTAGGCGTCGGGACTTTTTCTGTTTACTTTTATGTTTTTGTATGGTATTATAAGTGCAGAAAGAAGAGTGATAAATATGACGGAAAAGGAGAAAATGACCTTAGCTAAAAAATATATTGATTATCTCGCTCGTGGCTTTAATCCTCTCGATGAATCACCTGTGAGAAACGATGATATAGTCAGAAATGAAAGAATCTCAAGATGTCTTATGTATGTTTCCGAGATTCTCGGTGAGGTAATCGAAAAGGGTATAGGGCAACAAAAGGAGTTTTCCTATAAGAAGTCTGAAAAAATTAAAAAAGAAGAGTTTTATCTTTCTGAGGAGAGCAGAAAAAAATTCATTTTCTCTGAAAGACCCCTTACGGTTACTGAAATAGCTACAGGTCTTTCGAGCCTTCGTGATGAGGAGAGGTACAGAGATTTAAAGGGCGTAGCTATAAATGAGGCTCTGCTTCAGATGGGCTTTCTCCGTGAAGAACCGGGCTTTAACGGGAAAATCAGTCTTGTTCCTACAGATGAAGGAGCAGCCTTAGGTATCATAAGAGATAAAAGAATATCACAGCAAAGCTTCGTTTATTTCGTAAATCTTTTTACCGTGCCTGCTCAGCAATTTGTTATTGACAATCTCGATTATGTTATCGAGCATAACAGAGCAAGAAAGGTAATGCAGAAGGCAAAGAGACAGGAAAATAAGATGTTAAAAAAGTACGGAAGACGGGATATTCTCGATGAAGTAATCGCTGACCTTTATAATGCAGGCTCTACGGTGGAGGAAATTATTGATTCTACCGAAATCGAAAAAGATATCGTCATAAGTAAAATGAAAGCGATGAATATGCTATAAATTTTTACAGACTCTCTTGGATTTAACTTCATTATGAAGTGTTGCCCTTGGTAGAGTCTGTTTTTTTCTTGCATATTTTATCTTTACTTTTCGTAATTGATGTGTTAAAATGTAATGAATAATCGCTAAATATTTACGGAGGTAGTATTATGCTTTATACAAGTACAAGAGATAAAAATGTAAAAGTAACATCCGCACAGGCTATCGCTCAGGGCATTTCAGCTGACGGAGGACTTTTTGTACCCGAATCAATTCCGCAGATTGACTCTGCTTTTATCGATTCTCTCGTAGGTCTCGATTATATTTCCAGAGCAAAGAAGGTTCTTTCTCTTTATCTTACGGACTATACTGAGAAAGAAATCGATTACTGTGTAAGCGGTGCCTATGCCGAGGGTAAATTTTCCAGCGATAAGGTTTCTCCTATTAAGACTATAGCTGAGGGTGAAAACATTCTCGAGCTCTGGAGAGGTCCTACCTGCGCATTTAAGGATATGGCTCTTCAGCTTCTTCCTTATCTTCTTACTACAGCTGTCAAGAAGATTAACCTTGATAAGACTGTGGTTATTCTTGTCGCTACATCCGGTGACACAGGTAAGGCTGCCCTTGAAGGCTTCAAGGATGTGGAAGGCACTAAAATTATGGTCTTTTATCCCGATGACGGTGTCAGCCCTATGCAGAAATTACAGATGACTACTCAGGCAGGTAAAAATGTAGCAGTGTGTGCCATTAAAGGTAACTTCGATGATGCGCAGAGTGGTGTAAAGAAAATCTTTACCGATAAGGCTGTAGCGGAAAAGCTCGCCGAAAAGGGTATGATGTTCTCCTCTGCCAATTCTATCAACTGGGGCAGACTTGTTCCCCAGATAGTTTACTATATATCAGCTTACTGTGACCTTATCGAACAGGGAATCATTAAAAACGGTGATGAAATCAATGTGGTTGTTCCTACAGGCAACTTCGGTAATATTCTTGCCGCTTACTATGCCAAGAAAATGGGTATACCTGTGAAAAAGCTTATCTGCGCTTCAAATGCTAATAATGTCCTTACGGATTTCCTTAAAACAGGTGTTTATGACAAGAACAGAAAATTCTACACTACTACATCACCCTCTATGGATATTCTCATTTCCTCTAACCTTGAAAGACTTCTTTTCCATCTCTGCGGTGAAGATGATGTAACGGTCAAAACTTGGATGGAGGCTCTTGCATCAGAGGGCAAATACGAGGTAACTGAGGAAGTTAAAGAACTTGTTCTTTCTCTCTTTGATGCAGGTTGCTGTGACGACGAAATCACCGCCGCCACAATCAGCGAAACCTATAAGAACGGTTATCTCTGTGACACACACACAGCTGTAGCCGTAAATGTTTACCGCGAATATGTGAAGTCAACAGGTGATACTACTGAAGCTGTTATCGCTTCTACAGCTAATCCTTATAAGTTCTCTGCTGCAGTTCTCAAGGCTGTCAAGGGTGAAGTACCTGCTGATGCAGACGAATTCGAGCAGGTTGATCTTCTTATCACTGAGACAGGCGCAGAATGTCCCTCACAGCTTGCTACACTTAAGGGTAAAGAGCCGAGATTTACTGACTGCTGTGAAAAAGAAGATATGATCGAAATGGTTTATAAAATGCTCGGCGTATAATTTTCAGTCTACATTAAGAGGAGGTGTCAGCTTGTCAATATTTGCAATAGGGGACACCCATCTTACATTCAGCACCGATAAGCCTATGGATATTTTCCGCGGCTGGACAGATTATGTCGGGAGGCTCGAAAAGAATTGGAGAGCTGTTGTAGGCGAAGATGACACCGTAGTAATTCCCGGTGATATTTCCTGGGCTATGTCTCTTGAACAGGCGAAAACGGACTTTGCCTTCCTTGACTCTCTTCCGGGCAAAAAGCTCATAATGAAAGGTAACCATGACTATTGGTGGACAACTAAAAGAAAAATGGATGCCTTTATTTCTGAAAATGGCTTTGATTCCCTTTCTATTCTCCATAATAATGCTTTTCGTGTGGGTGACTTTACACTTTGCGGAAGCAGAGGATGGTTTTTTGATGCGGAAAATTCCGACAGTAAGGTTCTTCTGCGTGAAGCAGGAAGACTTGAAATGTCCCTCGAAGAAGGGAAAAAGCTCGGCGGTGAGCTGATAGTTTTTCTCCATTATCCGCCCGTTATGTCTAATATGGTGTGTAAGGAAATGATGGATGTGCTTAAAAAGCACGGTATCAAAAGATGCTTTTACGGACATCTTCACGGTGAATCTACTCTTCGTGCAGTCAAAGAAACGGTGGATGGTATTAAATTTTCCTTGGTTTCGGCTGATTTTCTCGAGTTTTGCCCCAAATTAGTAGAAAAATTTTAAAAAAACTATGGAAAAAAATTTTTATTGTGATATAATACTATAGTTAAAAATGTAAAATGGGTTGCCTTGTGTGAGTTGTTTTAATTAAAGGTACCCGGATAGGAGTTTTAAAATGAGCTTAAAATCATCAAAAAATGTTGAAACAAATGTTTATGCACTCGAAATTTCTATCGATGCAGCTACTTTCGAAGCAGCACAGAACAAAGCCTTCGCAAAGCAGAAGAATAAGATTTCTCTTCCCGGCTTCCGTAAGGGTAAGGTAACACGTAAGATGGCTGAAAACTTTTACGGTAAAGGCTTCCTTTATGAGGATGCTCTCGATTACTGCTACGGTGATGCTGTAGAATCTGCTATCAAGGAAGCAGGTCTTGATATGGTAGGCACAAAGAGTGCTGATATCAAGGAAATCGGTGAAAACGGTGTAGAAATGGTAGTAGAAATTTTCGTTAAGCCCGAAGTAGAAGTAACCGAGTACAAAGAGCTCAAGGCTACCAAGAAAAAGGTAGAAGCAACCGAAGAGGAAGTACAGGCTAAGATTGATGAGCTTGTTGAAAGAAATGCACGTCTTGTAGCAGTAGAAGACAGAGCAGTAGTTGACGGTGACATCACAGTTATCGACTTTGAGGGATTTGTTGACGGTGTAGCTTTTGACGGCGGCAAGGGTGAAAACTACGAGCTTACCATCGGTTCAGGTCAGTTTATTCCCGGCTTTGAGGAGCAGATTATCGGTCACAGCATCGGCGAAGAATTCGATGTAAATGTTAAATTCCCTACCGAATACACTCCCGAGCTTGCTGATAAGGATGCAGTTTTCAAAATCAAACTTCACGAAATCAAGGTTAAGGAGCTTCCTGAGGTTGACGATGAATTTGCACAGGATGCAGCAGATTGCGATACAGTAGCAGCTCTTAAGAAGAACCTTGAAAAGGAAATCAAGGATCAGAAGGAAGAATCAAATAACAGAGAAATCGAATCTCAGCTTCTCGAAAAGCTCAGCGAAAATGTAAAGGGCGAAATTCCCGAATGTATGTTTGAAGCTGAAATCGACAATCAGATCAAAAACCTTGACTACAGACTTTCTATGCAGGGTATGAGCCTTGAACTTTACCTTCAGTACACAGGTATGACCATGGAAGCTTACAGAGATACTCTCAGAGAAGTAGCTGAAAAGCAGGTTAAGATCCGTCTCGCTCTCGAAGCTATCGCAAAGCTTGAAGGCCTTGAGGTTTCTGACGAAGAGCTTGAAGCTGAATTCGCAAAGTTTGCTGAGCAGTACGGTATGGAAGTGGAAAAGATTAAGGAGGTTGTTCCCGCAGAAGGACTTCGCGGCGATCTTCTTAACGAAAAAGCACTTGCTTTCGTTAAGGACAATGCAAAGGTAACCACAGCAAGAAAGCCCCGCGCAAAGAAGGAAGAAGCAAAGGCTGACGATGCTGAATAATTAATTACTGTTTATAAAGGTTAATTTTAACCAACAATAGTATAAAGTAATCGGAGCCGTACAGGTGCGGCTCCGAATTTGAATATTTATTAAGGAGGAACTATTATGCCTTTAGTACCTTATGTAGTAGAGCAGACAAGCAGAGGAGAGAGAAGCTACGATATTTATTCACGTCTCCTCAATGACCGTATCATCGTTCTTTCCGATGAAGTAAACGATGCCACAGCATCTCTTGTCGTAGCACAGCTTTTATTCCTTGAAAGCCAGGATTCAGAAAAAGATATCAGTTTTTACATTAACAGTCCCGGCGGCTCCGTAACCGCAGGTATGGCTATCTATGATACGATGAAATACATCAAATGTGATGTGTCGACCATCTGTATGGGTCTTGCTGCAAGTATGGGTGCATTCCTTCTTTCTTCCGGTACCAAGGGAAAGAGATACTGCCTTCCTAACAGCGAGGTTATGATTCACCAGCCCTCAGGCGGTGCTAAGGGTCAGGCTACCGACATCAAAATCGTAGCAGACCACATTTTAAGAACTAAAGAAAAGCTTAACAAGATTTTAGCTGAAAACACAGGTAAGGATATTTCCGTTATCGCTGAAGATACGGAAAGAGATAACTTTATGACTGCTGAAGAAGCACTCGAATACGGTCTTGTTGATAAGATTTTATATAAGAGAGATTAAGGGGTAGAAATTATGGCAAGAGACGGCGACATCAAAGATAAAAATGTTAGATGTTCCTTTTGCAACAAATCCCAGAATGATGTTAAAACTCTGATAGCAGGTCCCGGTGTATATATCTGTAACGAATGTGTGGCTCTTTGCCGTGAAATCGTGGAAGAGGAATCAGATAAAAAGACGGGTAAAAGCGAAAACGATTTTGCATCACTGAAAAAGCCGAGTGAAATAAAGGCTCTTCTCGATGAGTATGTTATCGGTCAGGATGAGGCTAAAAAAGCACTCAGCGTTGCAGTTTACAATCACTATAAAAGAATATATTCAGGTAAGGACAGTCCCGTAGAGGTAGGAAAGAGTAATATTCTTATGCTCGGTCCCACAGGTGTAGGTAAGACTATGCTTGCACAGACTCTTGCGAGAATACTCGATGTTCCCTTTGCTATCGCTGACGCTACTACACTTACCGAGGCGGGATATGTAGGTGAGGATGTAGAGAATATTCTTCTCAGACTTATCCAGGCGGCGGATTTTGATGTAGAGAGAGCTGAAAAGGGTATCATATATGTGGATGAAATCGATAAGATCGGCAGAAAGAGCGAAAGCACCTCTATTACCCGTGATGTTAGCGGTGAGGGTGTTCAGCAGGCACTTCTGAAAATTCTTGAGGGTACTGTTTCCAATGTACCTCCCCAGGGCGGAAGAAAGCATCCGCAGCAGGAGTTTATCCAGATCGACACTACCAATATTCTCTTTATCTGTGCAGGCTCCTTTGAGGGTATCGAAAAGATAGTGGAGAAGAGAATGGGTAATTCCGGTCTCGGCTTCGGCGCCTCCATAAAGACAAAGAGTGATTTCGAAAGCAGCAAGATTATGCATAAGGTAGTTCATCATGACCTTGTAAAGTTCGGACTTATTCCTGAGCTTGTAGGTCGACTTCCCGTTATAACTGCTCTCGATAATCTCGATGAGGCAGCCCTCGTAAGAATTATGACTGAGCCTAAAAATGCACTTGTGAAGCAGTATCAGTATCTCTTCGGTATTGATGATATTGAGCTTGAGTTTGAGTTCGATGCTCTTAAGGCTATCGCAGAAAAGACCCTTGAGGCGAAAACAGGCGCGCGAGGTCTTCGTTCTATTATGGAAAAGCTGCTTCTTGATTATATGTACGAGATTCCTGCAGAGGGTACCTTCGGTAAGCTTGTTATCACTAAGGAGGCTGTCGACGGTACGGAAAGGGCGATGATTGACTCTTTTGATTCTCCGGAAGGCAAGCATTTCCATCTTCCTCAGCCTAAACGTAAAAAATCTGAATAATCTATTGACATTTTATCGGATGTTATGATAAAATACCATAGTATAAAAATTTGGAGGTCGGACAAATGACAGCTCTTCAGTATGTATTATCAATTGTAATTATAGTTGTTTCAGTTCTTATCATTGCTCTTGTTATGTTACAGGAAAGCAAGCAGAGAGGTCTTTCAGGCACTATCGCAGGTGCAGGTGACACCTTCTTCGGTAAGAATAAGGGAAGAACAATGGAAGCAAAGCTCGAAAAGTTCACAAAGATTGCAGGTACAGTATTCTTTGTACTTTCACTTGTGTCTTCATTACTTGTACTTTTCGGTGCTTGATTTAAAATTGGTTATACTTAAACAGATGAACGCTGAGTTCATCTGTTTTTTTCTTTGTTAACTATTGTCTTAATAATTAAACTGTGCTATAATAACTTAATAATTATTGTGAGGTAGTGTTTGTTTATGGTTATTTTAGGTATTGACCCTGGTTATGCTATAGTCGGTTACGGTGTTATAAGTTATCGCAATAATCATTTTTCCGTAATAGATTACGGTGCTATCACTACCGATGCAAAAACACCTTTCAATGAAAGATTGGAAATTATCTACGATGAGCTGACAGCGATAATCGAAAAATATTCTCCCGAGGCTATGGCTATCGAAAAGGTCTTTTATAACAGTAACGCTAAAACCGTTATCGATGTAAGTCAGGCGAGAGGGGTGATTATGCTTGCCGCACAGAAAAAGGGCCTTCACGCTTATGAATACACACCCTTACAGGTAAAGCAGAGCGTGGTAGGCTACGGCAGAGCAGAGAAAAAGCAGGTGCAGGAAATGATTAGGCGAATTTTAGGCCTCGAAAAGGTTCCTAAGCCCGATGATACTGCCGATGCTTTGGCTATGGCTGTGTGTCACGGCCATGCAAGCGGATCGCTTATGCAGAATATGAGAATACGAAAGGGGATATGACCTTGTTTTACAGCTTAACTGGTAATGTGATTTATAAAGGACTGACGGAGTTTGCCGTCGAATGCGGCGGCGTAGCTTTCCGTTGCCAAAGCTCCTTTGCTACTCTTTCCGAGGTAATACCCGGTGAAAAAATGACCGTATATACTTATCTCAATGTCCGTGAGGATGCACTGGATCTTTTCGGATTTACTACAGAATATGAGCTTGAATGGTTCAAAATGTTAATTACGGTTAACGGTGTAGGTCCCAAGGCGGCCTTAGCCGTTCTTTCCGAGCTTTCTCCTGACAGACTTGCCCTTTGTATTTCTGCTTCAGATGTAAAAGCTATTACGAAGGCTCAGGGCATCGGACCTAAAATAGCTCAGAGAATTATCCTCGACCTTAAGGATAAGGTAAAGGGCATCGCTCCCTCTTCCGACACCTCGGCCGACATTACTGCTGTCTCAGCTGCTGCCGATATGCCGAATACGAGCGAGGCCGTAGCTGCTCTGACTATGCTCGGCTATACGCAGTCCGACGCAGCTGTGGCTGTAAGTAAGCTTGACAGCTCCCTTTCCGTGGAAAATCTTATCAAGGGCGCACTTAAATTATTATCTTTAGGGTGAAAATAAATGGAATTTGAAGAAAGAATAATCGCTCCTGACCTTACCTCCTTTGACAGTGAAATCGAAACATCTCTCAGACCGAAGATACTTACTGATTACATCGGACAGGAAAAAGCAAAGGAAAATCTGGAAATATATATCAAGGCGGCGAGGGAAAGAGGAGAAAGCCTCGACCATGTGCTTCTTTACGGACCTCCGGGTCTCGGCAAGACTACTCTTGCAGGCATTATCGCCAATGAAATGAATGTAAACTTCCGCGTTACATCAGGTCCTGCTATCGAAAAGCCCGGTGATCTTGCGGCACTTCTTACTAATCTCAATGAGGGAGATGTGCTTTTTATCGACGAAATACACCGTCTTAACCGAAGCGTTGAAGAGGTGCTCTATCCTGCTATGGAGGATAATGCTCTCGATATTATTATCGGTAAAGGTCCCTCGGCACGCTCCATAAGACTCGATCTTCCGAAGTTTACTCTCGTAGGTGCTACTACCCGTGCCGGTCAGCTTTCGGCACCCTTAAGGGACCGTTTCGGTGTTATCTTAAGACTCGAGCTTTACACTCCCGAGGAGCTTGCACAGATAGTAACGCGCAGTGCAGGCATTCTCGGTATCGACATAGAAAAATACGGTGCCCTTGAAATCGCTTCCCGTTCCAGAGGAACACCGCGTATCGCGAACCGACTTCTTAAAAGAGCGAGAGACTTCGCTCAGGTTGTCGGAAACGGCATAATAGATGAGGAAAGTGCAGATATTGCTCTGGGTAAAATGGAAATCGATCATATCGGTCTTGACTCTATCGACCGTCTTCTTCTTACTACTATGATTAAAAATTACGGCGGCGGCCCCGTCGGTCTCGAGACCATAGCAGCGGCTATAGGTGAGGAGGCCATAACTATCGAGGATGTATATGAGCCTTATCTTATGCAGATAGGCTTCCTCGGCAGAACACCGAGAGGCAGAGTGGCTACAGCGGCAGCCTATGAGCATTTACAGCTTCCTATGCCGGGACAGCAAAAATTATTCTAACGGAGAAATAATCAGATATGAGATATACTAAAGACTGGAAAGATTATGAGCTTATTGACTGTTCTTCCGGCGAAAGACTGGAAAGATGGGGAGATATTATTCTCGTAAGACCTGATCCTCAGGTTATATGGAAAACACCTAAAACTAATCCCTTATGGAAAAAAGCCAATGCCTATTATCACCGTTCTAAATCAGGCGGAGGAGCCTGGGATGTCAGAAGTAAAATGCCTCCCTTCTGGAGCATTAATTATAAGGATTTGACCTTTAACATTAAAACCATGGGCTTCAAGCATACGGGCCTTTTTCCCGAGCAGGCTGTCAATTGGGACTATACCAGAGAAATCATCCGAAAGGCAGGCAGACCCGTTAAGGTGCTTAACCTTTTCGCTTACACGGGAGGTGCAACTATCGCTCCCTTGAGTGAAAATGCGCAGGTAGTCCATGTAGATGCCTCTAAGGGTATGGTAGCCTGGGCGAAGGAAAATGCAGTTTCATCGGGCGTTGCCGACGGCAGCGTAAGATGGATAGTCGATGACTGCATAAAGTTCGTACAGAGAGAAATCCGCAGAGGTAATAAATATGACATTATTATTATGGATCCGCCCTCATACGGCAGAGGCCCCGGCGGTGAGGTTTGGAAATTAGAGGACGAGGTTTACGGCTTTGTAGAGCTTTGCAGTGAGCTTTTATATGAGGATTCGCTGATGATGCTTATCAATTCCTATACCACGGGCCTTTCATCTTCGGTTATGGAATATATTTTAGGCGCTGTCGTAAAAAAGAAATTCGGCGGCAGGATTTCTTCTTCGGAAATCGGTCTTCCCGTTACTGAGACAGGTATGATTCTTCCCTGCGGTGCTTCGGCTATCTGGGAAAAATAAGAGGTAACTATGAAAAACTTTATTGAATTTGACGGCGTGAGCTTTGCTTATGAGGAAAATGAAGAAGGCCTCACAGCAGAAACCGTTATCGAAAATATGAATCTTAAAATCGGGAAGGGCGATTTTGTAGCAGTTTTAGGTCATAACGGCTGCGGAAAATCTACTCTTGCCAAGCTCTGTAACGCTATTTTAGTACCTCAGCAGGGAAAGGTTTATATTGACGGTATCGACACCGCCGACGAAGACAGACTTTATGACATAAGACAGAGAGTGGGTATGGTATTCCAGAACCCCGACAATCAGATAGTGGCCACTATAGTAGAGGACGATGTGGCATTCGGACCCGAAAATTTGGGTGTAGAGCCTTCGGAAATAAGAAAGAGAGTAGACGAGGCGCTTAAGAATGTAGGTATGTACGAATTTCGGAGCTTTGAGCCTCATAAGCTTTCCGGTGGGCAGAAGCAGAGAGTGGCTATAGCAGGTATTATCGCTATGCAGCCTGATTGTATCGTTTTAGATGAGCCGACGGCTATGCTCGACCCGAGAGGGCGTCGTGAGGTAATGGCTACGGTCAAGCGTCTTAATAAGGAATACGGGATTACGGTTATTTTTATCACTCATTATATGGATGAGGCAGTAAAGGCTGACCGTGTTATCGTTATGGACAAGGGAAAAATAGTTCTTGACGGAAAGCCGAAAGAGGTTTTTGTAAACATTGACACTCTTAAAAAAATCGGTCTCGATGTTCCCGAAGCTACCGAGCTGACTCATTTGCTTATTGAAAAGGGCGTAAATCTGCCCGAGGATATACTTGACATTGACGAATTGTATTCATATATTATAAATCTCACGGAGGAGAAAAATTGAGCATTTCAATTTTAGAAACGAAAAATCTTACCCATGTGTATTCGAAGGGTACTACCTCTCAGGTTGATGCGATCAGAGACATAAGCCTAAAAATAGAAAAAGGTGAGCTTGTGGGCATTATCGGTCACACAGGCTCTGGAAAAAGCACCCTTATTCAGCATTTTAACGGTCTTCTGAAGGGTACATCGGGTACGGTTTTACTTGACGGCAAGGATATATGGGAGGACAAAAGTAAAATCCGAAATGTCCGTTTCCGTGTGGGTATTTGCTTTCAGTATCCCGAGTATCAGCTTTTTGAGGATACGGTTTATAAGGATATAGCCTTCGGACCGACTAATATGAAGCTGAGTGAAAATGAGATTGACAGAAGAGTCAGAAGTGTAATAAGCTTCGTAGGACTCGATGAATCCTATCTCGACAAATCACCCTTTGATCTTTCCGGCGGTGAAAAGAGAAGAGTAGCTATTGCAGGAGTTATGGCTATGGAGCCTGATGTTCTTATTTTAGACGAGCCCTGCGCAGGTCTTGACCCTAAGGGCAGAGATACGGTTCTCTCTCTTATCAGCGATTACAGAAAAAATACAGGCAGTACCGTCCTCGTCGTTTCTCACAGCATGGAGGACATATCTAAAATAGCTACCAAGGTTCTTGTTATGAATGAGTCGAGACTCGCATATTACGATACGGTCGATGCTGTTTTCTCCCATAGCGAGGAGCTTAAGAATATGGGACTTAATATTCCCGTTATTACCTCTCTTTTCCTTAAGCTCAAGGAAAAGGGCTACGATGTGAATACAGATGTTTACACTCTCGAAAGGGCAAGAGATGAGCTTTTATCTTTGCTGAAAGGGGGTAAAAGCGAATGATTTCAGATATTACCATAGGTCAGTATTATAAGGGTGATTCCTTTGTTCATAAAATGGACCCGCGCATAAAAATTCTCATAACCGTTCTGTTTCTTGTGATGATTTTTATGTGTAAAAACTTCCTTTCACTTCTTCTGACGGGTGTTATTGTTGCTGTATCCATTCTGGCATCAAGAGTACCCTTCAGAATGTTTTTAAAAAGTCTAAAGCCGATTATCCCCATAGTTCTCTTTACTGCCGTAATCAATATTTTTTACATCGGCGGCGGAAAAGAGCTTCTTTCATTGGGCTTTATTACGGTGACGAGCAAGGGCATTTTTACGGCAGTATTTATGGCTGTACGAATAGTTCTCCTTATTATGTCGAGCTCTATTCTCACCTATACTACCGTACCGACTATGCTTACGGATGCTATCGAAAAGCTTCTTTCACCTCTTAAAATCTTTCATATCCAGGTTCATACCCTGGCTATGATGATGACCTTGGCGCTTCGCTTTATTCCCACTCTTATCGAGGAAATAGAAAGAATAATGAATGCACAGAAGGCGAGAGGTGCAGATTTCGAAAACGGCAGCCTTACTGAAAGGGCAAAGGCCCTCGTTCCCGTTCTGATTCCTCTTTTTGTTTCTGCCTTCAGAAGAGCTTATGAGCTCGCCTTTGCTATGAACTGCAGATGCTATACAGGCGGAGAGGGCAGAACTAGGATGAAGCAAATGAAGCTTAAGGCATCGGATTTTATCGCGTTTGCGGTATTTATCGCCGGATTTATCGGTGTTATTATGATTAATAAAATTTTCGGTGTGGTAATTTAAAATGGAAAAAAATGTAAAGCTGTTTATCACCTACGACGGAACAGATTATCATGGCTGGCAGATGCAGGAAAATGCCGTAACCGTACAGGAGTGTATAACCAAGGCAGCTGAAAAAATTTTCGCGCAGAAGGTTTCTGTAAACGGCTGCAGCCGTACGGACAGCGGTGTACACGCCAATGAGTTCTGCTGTAATTTCCGCTTTGACGGTGAAAGAGACGAGGAAAAGATTATTCTCGGTATGAATTCGCAGCTTCCTGAGGATATAAGGGTTATCGGCTGTGAATATGCAGACAGGGATTTTCACGCTCGCTTTGACTGTAAGGGCAAGGAATACATCTATAAGGTGTGGAACGGTAAAAGAGGAAACCCCTTTATGAACAGGTATTCTCTGTTTTATCCTTATAATCTCGACGAAAAGCTGCTTGATGAGCAGGCTAAGGATTTTATCGGTACCCACGATTTTGCTGCTTTCTGTGCCGCAGGAAGTGTGGTAAAGGATACAGTAAGAACTATAAAGGATTTCACCGTAAAAAGAGAGGGAGACCTGGTTATCTTTTCAGTTACGGGTGACGGCTTCCTTTATAATATGGTGCGCATTATGGTCGGCACACTGCTATATATCAATAACGGAAAAATAGAAAAGGACACCATTCCGGATATTATTCTTTCAAGGGATAGGGTCAGAGCAGGGATAACCGTACGACCCGAGGGACTTTATCTCAATAAGGTGTTTTACTGATACAGGAGAAAAATATGAACAGACCAAATCAAAAAGGACAGATTAAGACGCAGAAGAAAAAGAGAAGGCCGCAGAAAAGAAGGGACAGCAGATTTATTCTTATCGGAGCCGTAGTTATTACAGCGGTGCTGTTAATCCTCGGTGCGATAGCATTTTCATCGGACAAGGTGATTTCCGATGACAGCATTTCTTCGGAAAACAGCGAGCTTTTATCTACAGTCAGTGAAAATGAAATGGGCTTTCCTGTTACATTTTCAAACAATGACATAGTAAGAGTAGAATCCTTTTCGTCGAGACTGTTCGTACTCAGCAAAAAGCTTCTTACCTGTGTTTCTGACAGAGGAACGGTAAGATATAACTACATATTCACCTTCACTAATCCTGAAATGACGGTCAGTGAGAATTACGGCCTTGTTTATGACAGAGCTTCATCGAAATATTTTATTTTTAATGAGAAGGGAGTTATTTACGAGGGCGAAACAGAAAATAAAAAGCATATTATTATGGCGAAGATTAATAACCGGGGTGATATAGCTCTCGTTACGAAAAGCGACGATTCAGCCTGCCGTGTTTCTCTTACGGATAAAAAAGGAAAGGTGCTTTATATCTGGGCTTGCGCAGAGGAATACGGTGTAAGCGTGGACTTATCTGAGGACAGCAGAGAGATTCTTTGCGGTACTATAGGCTCGGAAAACGGAGCAGTTTATTCTAAGCTGTACCTTCTCGAAACTTATTCTGACAGTGATGTTAAGGAAATGACTGTCAAGGATAACGCATTGGTTGATGTAAAGCTTATGGGAAGAAGAATTATAGCTACCGGTAATAATTCGAGAACGGTTTTCACCGTAAGAAACAGCGGTATTACCGAGGAGGCTGCCTTGTATTCTTCTAAAATACTGTTTTTTGCTTCCGATAAAAGCGGAAACACAGCAGTTGTAACCAATAGGGTAGGCTCTTTCGGAACCAATGAAATAACGGTTTACAATAAAAATAATGACATTACTTATGTAGGTTTCACCGACGAAGAAATCGTCGATGTTATCTGCCGCGGTAAAAGGGTTTACCTTCTTACCGATACGGCTATATATGAATCCTCGTCTGACGGCAGCTTTGCTTCTGTCGGAACGAAGGAAATCTCAGGTGAAGGGATGGTGATTTGTAAAAGCAGGCTATATTACTATTCTACAGGTCATATTGACATAAACAGTTGATAAAATCTATTGTTAATTTCAACTTAATGTGATACAATAGCAGAAAATCTTCTTCAGGAGGTATTTAATGACATACATAGTTGATATAATTATTATTGCGGTATTTCTGATTTCGGTCCTTATCTCATATAAAAAAGGATTTTTCAGAAGCCTCTTCGATCTTATCGGTACCCTCGTTTCTATTTTAGCGGCGAGAATAGTTTCATCTTCCTTGGCGCCTCAGGGCTTTGATATGTTTATCAAAGAGCCTGCCAGGGCTACCTTGACAAACACTCTCGGCACAGCAGGTACCACAGATTACGGTACACAGGTTGAAAGTGCCATAAACTCTATTCCCGATTCCTTTAACGGAATTATGAATCTTATCGGCATCGACAAGCAGGCGATACTGGAAAAGGTTTCCTCTTCAGAGCTTGCACAGGGCAACCTGGTGGACAACATAATGGAAAACATTATTACTCCCGTCGGTACTGCTCTTATTCAGTTTGTGCTTTTCGTAATTTTAGCCGTTGTGTTTGTTCTCGCACTTAAGGTTATAGTAAAGCTTCTCGATTTCGTCATAAAGAAGCTTCCCGTAGTAAAAAGCCTCAATAAGGGACTCGGTGTGGTTATAGGTGTTCTCAGAGGTCTTCTTACGGTTATAATCGTTTCGATGCTTATCGGTACGGTGGTAAGCTTTATCGGAAACGAAGAAATAATCGAGGCAGTAAATAATTCATTTATCGTTTCGACGGTACAGAATCTTATGTCGTCTCTCAGCGGCGCAGTATTAAAATAATAAAAGTGAGGTAAAATAAAATGAAAGATTTATTTAAAGGCAGCTTGACCATCCCTAATTTCTTATCACTTACACGAATTATTCTTACACCCGTAATCGCTTATCTTTTCATAAACGATATGAAGATTGCAGCGGTAGTTATTCTTGCTCTCTCTGCTCTTACAGATACCTTTGACGGTCAGATTGCGAGAAGATTCAACCAGGTAAGCGCTCTCGGTAAAATTCTCGATCCCGTAGCTGATAAGGTTCAGCAGATCACTATCGCAGTTATTCTTCTTATCGAATTCCATAACGCTACCGATCCCTTTATGAAGGCCTTCGGTTATGTCTTTATCGTATTTCTTGCCAAGGAAGCAATTATGCTCATCGGCGGTCTCGTTATGCTTCTTCTCGGTATCCGACCCGGTGCTGCTGAAATTTTCGGCAAGCTGGCAACCCTTTGCTTCTACACAGGTATGGTAGTTATTCTTCTCTTCGGGCCCGAGGTTGGTGCCTTCAGTCAGTATTTCATTCTTCCCAATGTAATTACCGGTGCCATCATCGTTATCTGCGCTGTTATGACCATAGTTGCTTTCGCAAGCTATATGCCCGAAACCTTCAGACAGTTCAAGGAAAGATTTTCAAAGGAAAAATAAGACATAATATCAAGGCAAATACTCAAGAAAGGAAAGACTGTTCCTTTGCAGTCTTACGGCATTTATAAATGAAAAAGGTTACATGCAGCAGATGTAAAAAGCGTCCTGCAGTCATATTTATTTCTAAAATTATCGACGGTAAAACCGTGCCCGAGGGACTTTGTCTCAACTGTGCTATGGAGATGAATATCGGCCCCATAAAGCAGATGATGGAGAGCATGGGTATTACTGAAGAGGATGTTGATTCTATCAGCGAGCAGTTTTCGAGTATGTTCCCCGATACAGACGAAGAGGGCGGCTTCGAAGCAGGTGGCTCACCGACTATGCCTTTTATGCAGGGCCTTTTCGGTGATCTTGCTAACAGTCTCACCTTAAAGAATGACGGGGGAGAAAATCTTCCTAAGGCTGCACCTGCACCTGCGGAGCAGAAGGGGACAGGTAAAAAGAAAAGCAGACAGAAGGAAAAGAAGCGTAAATTCCTTTCTCTTTATTGCACGGATCTTACCGAAAAAGCTAAAAGCGGTAAAATAGATAACATTATCGGCAGAGACAAGGAGCTCGAAAGAGTTGTACAGATTCTCTGCAGACGATCTAAGAATAATCCCTGTCTTATCGGTGAGCCCGGTGTAGGCAAGACAGCCATTGCAGAGGCGCTTGCTCAGAAAATCGCTGAGGGAAAGGTTCCTGCAAAGCTTGCCGATAAGGAAATTCATCTTTTGGACCTCACTGCACTTGTGGCAGGTACACAATTCAGAGGTCAGTTTGAAAGCCGTATTAAGAATCTCGTTGACGAGGTAAAATATAACGGTAACATAATTCTTTTTATCGACGAGGTTCATAATCTGGTCGGTACAGGCGATGCGGAAGGCTCGATGAATGCCGCTAACATCCTTAAGCCTGCCCTTTCCAGAGGTGAAATCCAGGTAGTAGGTGCTACTACATTTACCGAATACAGAAAGAATATTGAAAAGGATGCTGCTCTCGAAAGACGTTTCCAGCCGGTAAAAATCGAAGAGCCCTCCATTGAGGATGCTACAGCTATCCTTTTAGGTATAAAAAAATACTACGAAGGCTATCACAGAGTAAGAATTTCCGATGATCTCGTTAAAAAGGCGGTAGTTCTTTCTGAAAGATACATCACCGACCGCTTCCTTCCAGACAAGGCTATTGACCTTTTAGATGAGGCGTGTACATGTGCTAATCTTCGTAATAAGGCGATAAGCGATCTTGAAATCAGCGAAAGAAAGCTTTCAGAGCTCAAGGAAGACGAAGAGGACCTTATGAACGAGTCTGAAGCTATGGACTATGAGGCTATAGCTAAAATAAAGGCTGAAATCGTTAAGTGTGAAAGCGATATGTCTTCTCTTACCGAAGCAGCCAACGATAACGCCGTAACCGAAACAGATATCGCTAAGGTTATAGAGCTGTGGACAGGCGTTCCTTCGTCTAAGATAATCGAGAGCGACCTTAAAAAGCTTTCGGGTCTCGAGGATAAGCTCAGAAGTAAGGTTATCGGACAGGATGAAGCTATTAAAGCGGTTGCTGCCGCTATCAAGCGTAACAGAGTACAGATAAGTCCGCGCCGCAGACCTGCCTCCTTTATCTTCGTGGGTCCTACGGGTGTCGGCAAAACAGAGCTCGTCAAGCAGCTTTCTGCTGAGCTTTTTTCCACTCCCGAAACGCTTATCCGACTCGATATGAGTGAGTTTATGGAAAAGCACAGTGTTTCCCGTATTATCGGCTCACCTCCGGGATATGTAGGCTACGATGAAGCAGGACAGCTTACGGAAAAGGTAAGAAGAAAGCCCTACAGCGTTATTCTTTTCGATGAAATAGAAAAGGCTCATCCCGATGTAATGAATATTCTTCTTCAGATTCTTGATGAGGGAAGAATTACCGATGCACAGGGAAGAACCGTTAACTTTGAAAATACTGTTATTATTATGACCTCTAATGCAGGCAGTGAGAAAAAGGGTGGCTCCATCGGCTTCGGTAAGGACAAGGGCGAGGCTACAAGAGAAAAGGTTATGAAGGCCCTTTCGGATTTTCTCCGTCCTGAATTTATCGGCAGAGTAGATGAGGTTGCAGTATTTAATTCTCTTACCGTAGAGGATTACAGGAAAATTTCAGAGCTTCTTCTCACGGAACTCAAGGAATCACTTAAAGAAAAAGCCATCGATCTTAAGTGGACGGCAGAGGTTAATGCTTATCTTGCCGGAAAATCCGAGGGTGGCTCGAGAGGTGCCAGAGATTTAAGAAATCTTATCCGCAAAGAGGTGGAGGACGGCATAGCGAATATCATTATCGACAATGCAGATTCACCTGTCAGCGCTATAGCTGTAGAGGTTAAGGAAGATAAGATAGTCCTTACGCACATATAAGTAAAAATTTCATTTATTTTTAAAAAACACTTGACAATGCAGCGTTGATTGTATATAATAGTCAACGTTGCATCGGTTCGCGGGTGTAGTTCAATGGTAGAATCCCAGCCTTCCAAGCTGGTCGTGTGGGTTCGATTCCCATCACCCGCTCCATTTTTTCTGTTAATTAAATATGCGCTTGTAGCTCAGTTGGATAGAGCAACTGCCTTCTAAGCAGTAGGTCAGGGGTTCGAGCCCCTTCAAGCGCGCCAGTAAGTGGTGGATATAGCTCAGTTGG
>JAFXDE010000057.1 GCA_017516315.1 Clostridia bacterium
GGAGAGCATCTGCCTTACAAGCAGAGGGTCACAGGTTCGAGCCCTGTTGTTCCCACCAATGGCCCGGTAGTTCAGTTGGTTAGAACGCTAGCCTGTCACGCTAGAGGTCGACGGTTCGAGCCCGTTCCGGGTCGCCATTTTAAGGGGAATTCAAAAGAGTTCTCTGTACGCCTCTGTAGCTCAGTTGGTAGAGCAGTGGACTGAAAATCCACGTGTCGTTGGTTCGATTCCGACCGGAGGCACCAAATATGCGGATGTAGCTCATCTGGTAGAGCGCCACCTTGCCAAGGTGGAGGTAGCGAGTTCGAGCCTCGTCATCCGCTCCAAAAAATTCCTGTTCTTCGGAACAGGAATTTTTTTATCCGTTGCGAAGCGATGGCATATCATCGCCGTCAGGCGTATATCATCACACGGAGTGTGTATATCATCAGCCGTAGGCTGTATTTTCGCTTTCGCAATGATGATATACAAAACTGCGTTTTGATGATATGCAATTCTTTCAGAATTGATGATATGCACGGCTATGCCGTGATTTATAAGTCTTTAGGCAGCTCTTACACTCATACCCGCTGTGGATGTTTATTTTGAAGTTGCTTTGACGCAAGGGTAGTGTGAGGGACACTGCAACCGATTGTAATTTTAAATTATATGTGATATACTCATTTCAACAAATAAGAATTTGTGGAGGGAAAGAATATGTTGAATGAAAAAGCATTACTAGAATTCGTTGAGCCGTATTACATAGAAAAGGATATTATGCACAATATGTGGCATATTGAGTTGATAAGGAAAATGGTTGATAAAATTCTTGCTATAAGCAATTACAATGTTGATAAAGAGTGTTTAACATTAGCTACTTATTTTCACGGCTTCATATATAGCGATGAAAGAAGAATAAAGCGATGGTTGATTGTACAGGGTTATGATAAAAAGATGATTTCTAAAACAATCAAAATAGCCTGGGAATCACAAAGAAGTGAAATCCCTGAAACTATTGAGGGGAAAATTTTACATGATGCTCATATTTTAGAAGGCGGTAAAACATATTTAATAGTCAAAACATTAATTACAGGTTCGGTTAGGGGACAGTCTTTGATAGATACATTGAATTATATGGAAAGAAATGTTTTAGGTAAGAACAATTGTTACTTGCCTGAAACAATTCCGTTGTGTGAAGAAATGAACAGATACACTAATTGTTTCTTTAAAGATATAAAAGAGGGAATTCAATAAATTCCAATTTATCGAACAATATAACCATCGGGCTGAGTCTGAACTCTACCCGATTTTTTATCTTAACTTTAATTTTAGTAGCTCCGCCCTTTTCTTTAACACTTCCCTCACAAATCCCCCTTGACTTTTATCTTGCCTCAGTATTATAATTAAAATGATAAACAAGGCCCGTATAACGGGTGTAAAGAGGGAAAATATGAACGAAAATTATGACAGACACCGGACTGAAAGGGTTCTTTCTCTCGCTCTCGACCTCGGTAAAAGCATGATTAAATGCGGTGCCGAAATGAACAGAGTAGAGGAGACCATTATCCGTATCGGTTACGCCTACGGGATGAAAAGCACCGAGGTTTTTTCCGTCGTTTCGATGATTACCGCCACGGTAGCTGACGAGGGCGGAAGAACTCACACGGAGACCAGGCGTATTTATTCTTATTCCATTAATTTCGATAAGCTTGAGCAGCTTAATGCTCTTTCCCGTAAAATCTGCTCGGAAAGGACGGATACGGAAAAGGCAAGACAGGAGCTGGAGAGAATTATGGTGCCCTCGAGGCTCTTTAATCCCATAGTTCTTTTCGGCTATATGCTCGCTGCGGCAGGCTTTGCCGTATTTTTCGGCGGAACGGTTATGGATGCCGTAGCTACCGTGCCTATTTCCGCGATTATTTACCTGCTTAACTCCTTCGTAAAGGTTACGGGCGCGAGCCGACTTTTCTTTACGGCGCTGACCTCGGCTGTTTCCGGTGCCTTGGCGCTTCTTTTCGTGCATATCGGCTTCGGAAGTAATGCGGATATGATTATGATAGGCAATATAATGCTTCTCATTCCCGGTCTTATGATGACAAACTCCGTAAGAGAAATGCTTTGCGGTGACCTTATGTCGGGTATTCTCAGACTCCTCGAGTCGGTTATTCTTGCCCTTTCGATAGCCTTCGGCTTCGCTATTCCTATTTATATTTCGGGACTTCTGGGGGTGTGAAAATGGAGCTTAATGAATTTTTATCCCTTCTTTTTTCGGGTATTATCGGCACTGTCGGCTTTTCTATTCTTTTCAAATCTAATAAAAGCCGTGTTTTCTGCTGTGCCGTTGGCGGCGCATTGGTAGTATTTATCTATGCTGTGTGTGTCAGCATTACCGATAATCTTTTCTTCCAGAATTTCGTACCGTCACTTTTCGCTACTGTATACGCTGAAATTATGGCGAGAGTTATGAAGGCCCCCACTACACCGATTTTAGTCTGCTCTATCATCGTTCTTATCCCCGGCGGCAGACTCTATTACATCACCTACCATTTGGTTACCAGTGAAAATATGGAGCTGTTTCAGGGTGAGCTTTTAGCTATGCTTCAGGTGGCGGCAGGTATATGCGTAGGAATTACCTTTATTTCAGTTATAGTCAACGAAATCAACCGACATAAATTTAAGCAAATATTTGAAAACCGTTAAAGGAGATAAATTATGAGCAAAATCAAAGATGCGGCCTTTTCCGTAGTAGGAAAGGTCTACACCAAAATCAATTCACTTTCACAGGCTGAGCAGCAGAGAAGTGCGGCCGAAAAAATCATCACTCCCGGTATGCCGGAGCTTCTCAGAGAGGCCGCCGCAAAAGGTGCCGTGCTTCTCAAAAATGACGGTGTTCTTCCGCTTAAGGAAGACTCGACTGTTTCTCTTTTCGGCAGAGTGCAAAAGGATTGGTTCTACACAGGCTACGGCTCAGGCGGTGACGTAAATAAGCCCTATGCCGTTAATCTTATCGAAGGTATAAGAAACTGCGAAAAGCTTCTTTTAGATGAGGAGACAGCAGAGTTTTATGAGAAATGGTGTGACAGAAATCCTATCGACCATGGCTTCTGGGGACATTGGCCGAGATTTTATCCCGAAATGCCTATCGGTGAGGACTTCGTAAAGAGAGCCACAGGCGATACCGCTGTTGTTGTTATCGGCCGTTCAAGCGGTGAGGACAGAGAAAATGCCTTGGAAAAGGGTAGCTACTACGCCACCGATGAAGAAATCGCTATGCTTAAAAGCGTTACCTCCGTATTCGGTAAGACAGTAGTTCTTTTCAATATCGGATGTATAATGGATTTAAGCTTCCTCGAAAGCTTCGGCGATAAAATTTCCGCTGTCCTCGTAGTGTGGCAGGGCGGTATGGAAAGCGGTAACGCTGTAGCAGATATGCTCTGCGGCAAGGTATCTCCCTCAGGTAAGCTTCCTGCTACCGTAGCGAGAGCTTATGAGGATTTCCCATCTGCTGCAGATTTCGGTAATAAGGAATACAATAATTACACTGAGGATATCTATGTAGGCTACCGCTATTTTGAGACCTTCTCGAAAAACAGAGTGCTTTATCCCTTCGGCTTCGGTCTTACCTACGGTGACTTTGAAACGAAGCTCGTATCTGCCGGGGAAAAGGAAGAGGGCTTTGAGTTCGTTCTCGAGGTAAAGAATAAGGGTGAGTACCCCTCAGCCTACGCTCCGCAGATTTATGTTGAAAAGCCCTGCGGTGTTCTCGGAAATCCCTACCGTGAGCTTTGCGCCTTCGGAAAGACAAAGGTACTCGCAAAGGGTAAAAAGGAAAAGCTCGCGCTCTTTGTTTCTAAGTATTCTCTCGCCTCCTACGATGAAGAGGGCAAGACAGGTTATAAATCAGCCTATGTAATCGAAAAGGGCAGCTACGGCTTTGCTTTGGGTGATAATGTAAGAGATGCAGAAAGAGTCTTTGAATGGACAGCAGAGGAAACCCTTCTCTACAAACAGCTTTCTCAGGTAGCTGCACCGAGAAAAGATTTCGAAATCGTAACTGCCGCAGTAAAGAATGACAGATATTACATAGTTAAAAATCCTGTATTTAAAAAGGAATATGACCTTAAAAAGATCATTACGGATAATCTTCCCGAGGGTAAGGAAATCACAGGTGACAAGGGCTATAAGCTTATCGATGTAAAAGAGGGCAGAGTGTCTATGGAGGCCTTCGTGGCACAGCTGAGCTTAGACGAGCTCGAAGCCATTTCGCGCGGCGACTACATAATGAACAGTCCTCTCGGCGTATCGGGTAATGCAGGCTGCTTCGGCGGTGTTCTTCCCTCTATGAGAGATAAGGGTATCCCTGCCGCCACTACTACCGACGGTCCCTCAGGTATCCGTCTTTCTGCTTCCTGCTCACTCATTCCCATCGGTACACTTTTAGCTTCCACATTTGATGAAGAATTTACCGAGGAGCTTTTAGCTAAGCTCGGCGAGGAAATGGCAGACAAGGGTACAGATATTCTTTTAGCTCCCGGTATGAACATTCACAGAAATCCTCTTTGCGGAAGAAACTTCGAATACTTCTCCGAGGATCCCTATCTCTGCGGTAAGATCGCCGCTGCTTATGTAAGAGGTGTACAGAGAAACGGTAGGTCTGCCTGTCCGAAACACTACGCCTGTAATAACCAGGAGTTCAACCGTAACGGAAACGACTCAAGAGTATCCGAAAGAGCTCTTCGTGAAATCTATCTCCGTGGCTTCGAAATCTGCGTAAAGGAAGCACAGCCTAAGAATATTATGACCTCCTACAACCTCATAAACGGTGTATGGGGACACTATAACTACGAGCTTTGCACGCTTATCCTCAGAAATGAATGGGGCTACGAGGGTAATGTAATGACCGACTGGTGGATGAGAAAATCAAAGAGCCAGGAATTCCCCATTATGGAGGACCAGGCATACAGAGTAAGAGCGCAGGTCGATGTTCTTATGCCCGGTGGCGGAAGAACGGGTAAAAATAAAAAGCCCGACGGAACTCTTCTCGCCTCTTACGGCAAGGAAGGCGGTATCACTCTCGGCGAAATGCAGAGAACAGCCGCTAATGTTCTTCGCTTCGTGATGAACAGCACCGCTATGGACAGAATGCAGGAGGGTAAATAAGATGCCTTTGATTACAGCTAAAACATCAGTTGAAATATCTAAAGAAAAGGAAGTCGCTCTCAAAGAAAAATTCGGTGAGGCTATCTCTCTTATCGGTAAAAGCGAAAGCTGGCTTATGATTGACTTCCAGGACAAGAAAAACCTTTGGTTCAAGGGAACTGATGAGGACTGCGGTATCATCGAGGTAGAGCTTTTCGGCAAGGCAAGTGACAGCGGCTACGATGCACTTACTGAGAAGATAACTGAAATCGTATGCAGTGAGCTTCCTATCGATAAAAGCAGACTTTATGTCAAGTACAGCGAAATAGACCATTGGGGATATAGCGGGTTTAATTTCTGAATACAGTTAAAGCTTAAAAGCACGGGTGACCGTGCTTTTTTGTTATATCTTCTGTGTTGCTTATGATAAATTAAAATGATAAAATTTTTATTATTAGTGTAATATTTTGTTTTAGTATTCGTGTAAATAGTGAAGACATTAAAATGGTCTTCGGAAAGGAGGAACCTATGGATAATGGTGCAAGTAGCTACCACCGTTTTCTTAAAGGGGATGAAAGTGCTCTTGAAGAGATAGTTTCTCAATACAGACCGGGTTTACAGAATTACATCAATTCAATTGTAAATAATTTTTCGGTTGCAGAAGATCTTACGGAAGAAACATTTGTCAAACTTTTACTCAAAAAACCAAAGAACAAAGGAACGGCCTCTTTTAAAACTTGGCTTTATACAATTGGAAGAAACACCGCTATTGATTGGGTTAGGAAAAACCCTCACGGCAGAGAGATTTCTATAGACGAAATATTAAATGTTGAAATTGAGGAAGAACAGTTTTTACAATTATATATAAAAGACGAAGAGAAAAGAGCTGTGCACGAGGCTTTGGAGAGCATTAATCCTGATTACAAAACCGTGTTAACACTATTCTATTTTGAAGATTTCACAATTGAAGAAATTTCTAAAATATTGAAAAAATCAAAAAAGAGTACATCTGTACTTTTGCACAGGGCTAAAAAGTCATTAAAAGCCAAACTCGAGAAGGAGGATTTCATTTATGAAAACCGATAAAGAGATGACACAAGATATTTTAAACCATATAAAAAATATTAAGAAAGAGAGAGCTATTATGAAAAAAAGAGTTTATAAATTAACTGCAATTTCTTGTGCTTTTGCTATGATTTTTATAGCTGCATTCGCCTTATTTAATACCGGTATTAACACATTGCCGGACAATTCCAACAATGTAGATGTAAATGACGGTGCTACGCACTTAAACAGAAATTTCTTCGTTATGGTTGCAAATGCCGCAGATCATACAGAAACACTCTTAAATAAAGAAGCCAATGTAAAAATACCTTTAGGCGGTATTCTTATGGTAGAGGATACTGCAGGTATGTCTGCTTCAGAAAAAGATGCTGTAATGCTTAAACTTAAGAATAGACTTTCAGAGCTTTATGGATTGGATAATGGTTGGCATTTGGTTGGTTCACAGGAAGAAACCACAATATATTTCGGTACTGCCGATTACCTTAAGCTTAAGGTTGAAGATGCTGATAGTGTTGAAAATGTTATCATATCCTGCACCGAAAACGGTAGACTTACTATTTCTGCCAAAAGTCTGCTCGGCAGTGTTCTTCCGTCAGAGTATATCGCAACTGTAAAACAGGGTACATCAATTACGCTTACAGGAAAAGAGTATAAAGAACTCTACGGTAAAGATAATGGGATGAGTATTGATTGGTTCTTATCCGAAAGCATGAAAGATACATTCAAGTCTGCTCCTGAAACACCTTTATCTTCAGTAAATGATATAATAACTGTTACAATAAACTTCGTTGACGGTACTAATGAAACATTTGCTATTGAACTTAATTTTGATGATGAAGGAATACTCTCTTCAACATACAAAGGATAAATTAAGAATATATTTCAACTGCTCTCCTGTGAGGGCAGTTTTTCTTTGGAGTACGGTGTGGTTCTCTGTATTCTTATCCCTTCTCTTTATGCACTTTGCATAAAAGCAGAGCATTTTTTTATACTTGCTTTTTTCATGCAAAATTGGTAAAATGTACATTAGAATAGTTTAATCAGGAGTATATATGGGAACCTTTGATTTTTGCTGTAAGCCTACCTTTAATAACATTTCCGAGGAGAAAAGAAATAAGATTCTTTCCGTGGCGATTAACGAGTTCGCCTGCAACGGCTTCGAAAATGCTAACATCAATACCATCGCCAAAAAGGCACAGGTAAGCGTAGGCTCACTTTACAAATATTTCGACACGAAAACCGATTTATTCCTTACCAGCGTAAATTACGGCATACAGAACTTAGAGGCTGTTATGGAGGAGGTTATCGTCAGTGATGTTCCCATTATGGAAAAGTTCGAAAAGCTTATCGGAATAGCTATCGAGTCCTCACGAAGAGATAATATCCTCATAAAGCTTTACAATGTAGTTACCAGTCAGACTAATTCTGCCGTGGCAAAAACCGTCGCTACACAGATGGAAGGCATTACCTGTGAGGCCTATAAAAAGGTAATAGCCGACGGACAGGATCAGGGTGAAATCCGTAAGGATATAGACCCGGGCATGGCGGCATATTTGGTCGACAATATTCTGATGAACATTCAGTTCACCTATGCCTGCGACTACTATAAGGAAAGATTTAAAATCTATTCGGGCGATGACATTTTCGAAAATGATGAAGTAGTTATCGCTAATATTCTCCGCTTTGTAAAGGCGGCATTAAAAGCATAAATAATTCCCGAAAGGATGTATAATATGAAATACGCACTCGCTTACGACATCGGTACCACAGGCGTTAAAACCTGTCTTTTTGAAATCGGTGACACTATTAAACTTCTCTCTGACGCCAATGAGGGCTACGAGCTTTACATTATGCCTGATGGCGGTGCAGAGCAGGACCCCGACGAATGGTGGGAGGCTATGAAAAATACCACCAAGGCAGTTTTCTCTAAAACTGACATAAAGCCCGAGCAGGTAGACGGTATTTCCTTCTGCTCACAGGCTCAGGGTCTCGTTCTCGTTAATAAAGAGGGCAGACATATCCGCCGTGCCTTCAGCTATATGGACCAGAGAGCAAGAAAGGAACAAAAGGAGCTTATGGATCATGGCTTCCTTCATCAGATTGCAGGTGCTTCTCTTCCGAAGCTTCTCGTATCTCTCGCTAAAACAGGTGCAGTAGCAGCTTCCGTAAAGGATCCCGTTTTTAAGTACAATTGGGTCAAGAATAACGAATCCGATAACTATGAAAAGGTTTACAAATGGCTCGATGTTAAGGAAGCACTTATTGCCCGTATGACAGATAAGTTCGTTATGACCGAGGACTCTGCCTTCGGTACACTTCTTTTCGATATTCATAAGAAAGCCTGGAGCCCCGAGGTTTGTAAAATCCTCAAGGTAAATATGGACCACCTTCCCGAAATTATCAAATCCACCGATGCAGTAGGCGGTCTTACAGCCAAGGCAGCCGATGAGTTAGGCCTCAAGGAAGGCACTCTCGTATTCGGTGGCGGTATGGATGCTTCTCTTATCGGCGTAGGTGCAGGTGCTGTTAATAATAATGAAACCCATGTTTATATGGGTACATCCGGTTGGGTTTCCACTGTTGTAGACAAGAGTATCGTTGACGCTTCCGCTATGATTGCCGCTGTAGTAGGCGCAAGACCCGGATATTATAACTATTTCGCTGAGCTCGAAACTGCAGGTAAGTGTCTCGAATGGGTTAAGAATCATCTTGCTCTCGACGAAATCGGTATCTATCTTAAAAAGACAGACGTAGCCGAGGATATGGAAAGCAAATTTACAAATCTTTATCAGTATCTTTCTTCAGTTATCGAAAAGGTTCCCGCAGGCTCAAACGGTGTAATGTTCACTCCCTGGCTTCACGGTAACCGTTGTCCCTTCGAGGATCCCAACTCAAGAGGTATGTTCTTTAATCTTAGCATCGAAACAGGCAAAAGCGAAATGATTCGCGCAGTTGTCGAGGGTGTATGTATGCATATGAGATGGATGCTCGAAACTCACGAAAAGAAGACAAAGACATCCAATGTTATCCGTTTCGTAGGCGGTGGCGCGCTTAACGATTCTACCAGCCAGATTTTAGCTGACTGCACAGGCAGAGTGGTTGAAACCGTACCCAGTCCTCAGAATGTAGGTGCTGTAGGTGCTGCCATCGTAGTAGCTGTAGGTCTCGGTGTTATCGACGGCATCGACAAGGCTAACCTTCTTATCGACGCTGAAAAGAGATTCGAGCCTAACAAGGCTAATAAGCACATTTACGATAAGATGTTCGCTGCATATAAAGAGCTTTATCCCGCAAACAAGAAAGTATTTAAAATGCTTAACGGCTAAAAAAATAATGACAGGTTTTCCTCTCGGATTACCTGTCATTTTAATATTATTCATATCGTAGGGGCGACCGTGGGTCGTCTGTTATTGCTGTAGGGTACGGTCTTGACCGTCACGCATAAACCTCTCAGTCACTACGTGACAGCTCTCTTTTTAGGAGAGCCGACAGCCGTCAGGCTGACGGAGAGGTCAAAAACTCCCTTATCTCCTCTTCATCACCGCTGACCGTTCCTTGAACTATTCCGTTTCTTCCTCCGCCTCTGCCGCTGAATTTTTCATTCATAGCTTTGGCGTAGGGGATAGGGTCAAGCTTATCACTGACCATACAGTAGCGGTACTGTCCCTTTTCACCACAGAAACAACATACAAAATCTTCTGCTCTTTCCATCACTGAAAGTGCGAAATCTTGCAGCATCTTTCCTTCGAGAGAGGAGTCGAAAATAACTATTCTTTTGTCTTCTTTTACTGAGGCAAGCTTAAGAGAAAGGATCTCTCTTTTAAGTCCCACGATTTCGTAATCAAGGGACTCTTTTTCTTTTTTGATTCTTTCTACGGCTTGTGCTGTTTCTTTTTCCTTGGCTGACATCATCACGCTGACAGCGTGGTTTTCGTCGAGCTTGTGGCGGATATCGGAAAGAGCTCTTTCGCCGCAGAGAATACTGACTCTCGTTCCACCCTTGTATTTTTCGAAATTGACTACCTCAACGATGCCGATTTCACCTGTTCTTTTCACATGAGGAGCACAGCAGGCGCAGATATCCACACCGGGAAACTCTACTAACCTTACCTGACCGTCGATTTCCTTTTTACTGCGGTAAGGAATGAGGGCAAGTTCCTCATCTGCGGGGAAAAACACCTTTACTTCGAGGTTGTCCCACACAGCTTTGTTGACAAGTAATTCTACTTTACAGATGTCCTCTTTAGTAAGAATTCCGTTAAAATCAAGGGTCACTACCTCGGTTCCGAGATGAAATCCCACATTATCGTAGCCGAAAAGCGAATGTACGATTCCCGAAAAAATATGCTCGCCTGAATGCTGCTGCATGTCAGAAAAACGCTTTTCCCAGCATATTTCACCGGTTATTTCCTTTCCAATTGTGAAAAATTCAACGTTTTCCTCTGAGTTTTCCACAAAATGATATATCTTTCCACCGATATTTTGTACGTTTTCCACATTGGCTATTCCAAGTTTACCGATGTCTGAGGTCTGTCCGCCGCCTTCGGGGAAGAATGCGGTGCGGTCAGTTTCAATATACAGGGTATCTCCTTCGCTGTAAAGGTCAGTAACTTTACAGATAAACTCTGTAATATAGCTGTCTCTGTCAAATAATTTTTCTGTCATCTGAAATTTTTCCTTGATTTTATGATAGCTTATGAATGAAAAGTCCGCTTAAAAGCTTTGGCTCAAACCAGGTGGATTTGGGAGGCATAACCTCACCCGCGTCAGCGATAGCCATAAGGTCCTCGAGTGAAGTGGGATACATTGAAAATGCGATTACCATATCTTCTTCGCACCTTTTTTCAAGCTCCCCGAGGCCTCTTATTCCGCCTACGAAATCTCTTCTTTTGTCTGTTCTCGGGTCTTCAATACCGAAAACAGGAGTAATGCAGTTATTCTGAAGAATGGAAACATCGAGTCTTTTTACGGGATCGTTTTCGTCGAAGGTACCCTCCTTAGCGGTAATCTTGTACCATTTTTTGCCGAGGTACATACCGAAGGTGTGCTTTTCGGTCGGTCTGTACTGCCCCTCGCCCTCAAATGCCTCTACGGTGAATTTTTCCGAGAGCTTGCTGATGAACTCCTCTTCGCTGTAGCCGCCCAGATCCTTCATAACACGGTTATAATCCATAATTTCCAACTCGTCCTCGGGGAAGGCTACGGCAAGGAAGAAATTAAATTCTTCACTTCCTGTGTAGCCGGGATTTGCCTCGCGTCTCTTCTGTCCTACCTTTACCGCTGAAGCACAGCGATGGTGTCCGTCAGCGATGTAGAGATAATCGATTTTTTCGAATTCCTCACAGATACGGTCATTAATTTCCTTGTCATCGATAACCCACACGGTATTAGTGATGCCGTCATCGGTTACGAAATCGTAGACGGGAGCGTTGCTTTCCTTGTAGGCATTTACTATGGCACTTATACTGTCGTTTTTACGGTAGGTAAGGAAGATGGGACCCGTGTTTGCATCGCAGTAATCCACATGGCGGATACGGTCAGCTTCCTTGTCGGCACGGGTAAATTCGTGCTTTTTGATTATATTGTTAATGTAATCGTCGATGGAGGCACAGCCTACGATACCTGTCTGGCTTCTTCCGTTCATAATCTGACGGTAGATATAGAAGCAGGGCTTTTCGTCCTCCTTGCAGATACCCTTATCTACGAGTGAGTCAAGATTTTCTTTTGCCTTGAGATAAACCTTTTCGTCGTAAATATCCGTGCTTTTATCGAGATCTATTTCAGCCTTATCTACATGAAGAAAGGAATAGGGATTACCCTTTACTGCTTCTCTTGCCTCGTCGCTGTTCATAACATCATAAGGAAGAGCAGCCACCTTAGCTGCAAAATCTGCCGTGGGTCTGATTGCTCTGAAAGATTTGAAAACTGCCATAATTCGGTTCTCCTTAAAATAATGTTAATTTATTTTAACTGTTTTATATTTCTTTGTCAAGGCTTGAAAAAGTTATAATACCGTGCTATACTGTAACAGATAATTTAAAAGGGGGAGTGGTACTATCAAAAGAAAAATACCGTACATTTATCTCGGTGTCTTCGGAGTGAATTTCCTTCTTTTTGTAACCAAGCTTTATGTAGGTCTGTCGTCGAACAGCATCAGTATTTATTCTGACGGAGTAAATAATTTCTTTGACTCTCTGACGGGTATTCTGAGCTTTGCGCTTCTTTTTTCTTTGGCGGGACAGATTGACCCGGTGGCTCTTTATAAGACTAAAAAGAATGAACAGCTTCTTACATTTATCATTTCGGTGACGGTAGCCTTCAGTGCTTTTTATTTCGCTTATAATTCCCTGGAGAGACTTACCTATCCCACACCCGTAAGTTATACGAGTAAATATCTCGTAATAATTATTATAACGGCGCTTGTGAAGCTTTTTATGTTTCTGTTCCTCGGTCTTTATGCGAAAAAGAGTGGTTCAGGAGTGGTAAGGCTTATTTCTCTTGACAGTCTGCTTGACTTTTTTATTACGGCTGTCACCGTTCTGACGCTTATACTTTCCGTTGACGGAAAGTATGCTTTCGATGCATTCTGCGGAATGGCAATCAGCGGTATCATACTTTTTACAGCGGTAAAAAATCTTATCTCTTCTCTTTCTTATCTTACGGAATCGCCGTCCAAGGAGAAAAGAGAAGCCCTTGCTGAGCTTCTTGAGGGCAGAAATATAACAGATATAAGCTTCAATCTTTCACAGGAAAGAGAAGAGGTCTATATAAAAATCACCGGTGATGAGAATACAGCTTCTCTTGCCCGTGAAATCGCAAAAGAAACAGGTATCAAAGCTTACTTTGTTATCTGTGAAGAATTAAAATAAAGGAGAAAAAACAATGAAAACTGAAGAAAAAGCTACAAACACAAAGAAAAAATCAAAGGGCAAAAAGGCTCTCAAGGTGCTTTGCGTCCTCCTTGCAGTTATCGTGGCGGCAGCAGGCGTATGCGCCGTACTCAGCATAACGGGCAATAAGGCAAACACAGAAAAAATTTCTGCCTTTGGAAAGGTAGAAAAAGAAGATAGAATTATTCCCGAAAAGGACGAGGACGGAAACTGGACCTTTACCACTGACAGAGACTTCAAGGTAATGCAGCTTACGGACATACATATCGGCGGAGGCTTCCTTTCCGCTAAGAAGGACTCTATGGCAATAAATGCGGTGGCCGCTATGGTAAAGGCAGAGGAGCCTGACCTTATAGTAGTGACAGGTGACGTTTCTTATCCCGTTCCCTTCCAGGCTGGTACTTTCAACAACCTTTCCTCTGCAAAGGTTTTTGCCTCTCTTATGGAACAGCTCGGCGTTTATTGGACTTTAGGCTTCGGTAACCACGACACAGAGGCATATTCTTATTACTCAAGAGAAGATATTTCCGATTTTTACAGCAGAGAAGATTTCGAATACTGTATTTTCGAAAAAGGTCCCAAGGATGTAGACGGCTATGGCAACCAGATTATCAATGTAAAGAATACTGATGGTATCGTTACACAGTCCTTGTTCGTTTTCGACAGCCATTCTTATGTTGACGGCGACATTTTAGGTATTATGTGGAAGTATGACAATATCCACGAGAATCAGGTAGTATGGTACGAAGAATCCTTAAAGAAAATCAATGCAAAAAATGCTGAGCTTGCTAAGGAAAAGGGTATAGAGCTTACCAGAACAGTAAAATCATCCGCTTTCTTCCACATACCTCTAGAAGAGCAGAAGGATGCATGGTACGAATATGCCGATAACGGCTTTGCAGACACCGAAAATGCCAAGCTTCATTACGGTACAGCCGGTGAAGGTAAAAAGGTTGTTTACTGCGGTATCGGTGAGGACGGTCTTTTCGAAAAGATGCTCGAGCTCGGCTCCACACAGGCTGTTTTCTGCGGTCACGACCATTATAATAACTTCTCTCTTGAATATAAGGGTATCAGACTTACCTACGGTATGAGTGTAGACTATCTAGCATATCCCGGTATTTACAAGGAGGGTTCTCAGAGAGGCTGTACGCTTATCACCTTCTCTCCCGACGGCTCCTTCGACTGCGCGGCAGAAAACTACTATCAGGACAAATATCAGAGCGTTTACGAAAAGGAAGTAGTAATTATGCAGACAGTCAATCCTGTAGAAATTGCTGAAGAGTATAAATGATTATGAAAAGTATAGTATTTGATCTTCCCTCGGCCTTTACCGTTACTGCCCATACAGGCTGCGAGGGAACAAAGGATAATTCCTTGGAAGCTATCCTTAAGGGAATAGAGGCAGGTGCCGATATAGTTGAGTTTGATCTGCGTTTCGACTCTGAGGGCAAGGGGATTCTTTCCCATGACGAAAACGGCAAGGACCCGGTAGCTTTGGAGGAGGCCTTAAGGCTCATTTCCTCCTATGAGGGCATAAGGGTAAATGTAGACTGCAAAACCACAGACAACCTCAGTGAGGTTTACCGTCTGGGCGAAGAGCTCGGTATAACAGACAGACTCTTTTATACGGGAATAGAGCTTAAGGATACGGAGGCGGCAATGTCGCAGACACCGCAGATACCTTATTTCCTTAATTACAAGGTGAAGAGACTTAAGAAAAATAACGAAAAATATATCTCCTCTCTTGCCTGTCTGGTTAAGGAAAAGGGAGCACTCGGTCTTAATATAAAATATAATCAGTGCAGCAGCAAGCTGGTAAAAATATTCCGTAAAGAGGGATTGCAGGTTTCTCTCTGGACGGCGAATAATACCCGTGTTATGTTAAAATGTCTGTCCTTTGCACCGGATAATATTACCACGAGGTATCCCTCTGAGCTGAAAAAGCTGATTTCTGATTAAAAATAAATCCAAGGAGCGAATTAAACTATGGAAAAAATCAAAATGGGAAAAATCGTCGAAATGGACGGCGACGAAATGACCAGAATTATCTGGCAGATGATAAAGGATGAGCTTCTTTCACCTTATGTGGAGCTTAACACCGAATACTATGACCTGGGTCTGCCTTACCGCGACGAGACAAATGACGAGGTAAGCATCAGAGCAGGTGAGGCTATAAAAAAATATCATGTAGGCGTAAAATGCGCTACCATCACTCCCAATGCACAGCGAGTAGAGGAGTATAATCTCAAAGAGATGTGGAAGAGTCCCAATGCTACTATCCGTGCTATTCTGGACGGAACGGTGTTCAGAACACCTATTCTTTTAAGCGGCGTAAAGCCTGCCGTAAGAACATGGGAAAAGCCTATCACCATTGCCCGTCACGCTTACGGCGATATTTATAAAGCAAGTGAATTCCGTATTGAGGGTCCCGGCAAGGCTGAGCTTCTTTTCACCGGTGAGGACGGCAGAACAGAAAAGGCCACTATCTACGATTTTGAATGCGGCGGCGTTTTACAGGGTATGTATAATAAGGACACCTCTATCAGATCCTTTGCACATTCCTGCTTTAAATATGCTCTTGATACCAAGCAGGATCTTTGGTTCTCCACCAAGGATACCATCAGTAAAAAATACGACCAGACCTTCAAGCTTATCTTCCGGGAAATCTTTGATAAGGAATATAAGGAGGAGTTCGAAAAGGCAGGCATCGAGTATTTCTACACACTTATCGACGATGCTGTGGCAAGAGTTATCCGTAGTAAGGGCGGCTATATCTGGGCGTGCAAAAACTATGACGGCGATGTAATGAGCGATATGGTTTCTACTGCCTTCGGTTCACTGGCTATGATGACAAGCGTGCTCGTTTCTCCCGACGGTAACTTTGAATATGAGGCTGCACACGGTACGGTAACCAGACATTATTACCGTCATCTCAAGGGCGAAGAAACCTCTACAAACCCCGTAGCTACTATTTTCGCCTGGACGGGCGCACTGCGTAAAAGAGGTGAGCTTGACGGAAACGAAGAGCTTATGGCCTTCGCTGATAAGCTCGAAAGGGCTACACTCGGTACTATCGAGGACGGCAGGATGACCAAGGACCTTGTTTCCTTATGGCAGGGTGAAAAGGCCGAGGCACTCACCACCTCTGAGTTCATCGGTGCAGTTAAAGAAAAGCTTTCAGAAATGATGTAATATTATGGAAAACAATAATAACAATCCTGAAAAAATGAATGAGGGTTATACCTACCCTGCGCCTGACGGCGGTGCTGGTGTGCAGGATACACCTGTATTTTCACAGGGAAATTATCCTCAGCCACCCGAGTGGACTAAAAATATAGTTATTTCGGATAAACCGTGGATTCCTGCAGAGGACAGCGGAAATTTATCCGTTAAGTTCAATGCGCCCGAAAAGGAGGCCGTAAGGGAAGAAGAAGGGGAAGAAGACTCAGAAAGCGAGCTTTTCAGCGGGGAAGCTGAAAGGAAAGAATGGCCTATGTGGATACAGATAGGTGTTGTCGCTCTCGCGGCGATAATAGTGTTTGTGCTTATGAGGTATGTTTCCGAAATCAGAAAGCCCGAGACAGAAAATGCTTCCTCCGATGTAAATGCCGTAACGGTTATTCCTACGGTGGGAACCACCGTCCCCGTTACAGCTCCTACTACAGCGCCTCTTCCGACTGAAGATACGGATAAAACAACTGAAGAGGACGATAAAACCACTTCCGCGGATAAAAAGGAAGAAAAACCCTCTGCCGATAAAAAGCCTTCCTCGGATGGAAAGAAGGAAAATGATGATGACGAAGAGGTAAAGGCTGAGGTAATCAAATACTTCAATGAAAGCAGTAACCGTGTAAAGGCCGAGGCTGTAAAGGTAGTAAAGAACTTCGAAAACCGTTCTCACGATGAGGACAAGCTCGAGCTTCCCGCAGCCATAAAAGGCTTAGGCAAGAGCATACTTGAAAGTAAAATCACCGACATCACCGAGCCGACGGAGTATGCGACCCATGAGGATATTATTTCAAAATATCCTGCACCCGGCGGTGAATGGTCCAGCGCTCTCAGAGCAGTGGATGTAGAAGAGGCGACCTGTGTGGAAACGGATGACGAATACGAAATCACTCTTAAGCTTTATGACTGTGTGGATCCGGAGCCCGGTGTAGGTCCTTCGAGAGCGATGGACTGCATTGATGTTCCCGGCACAAGAGAAACGGCGCCGCCCTTTATTACCTCTTTTTCGGCAGAGTATTATGACTGTGTCATCCGCTGCCGTGCAGAAAAAGAGACTGGCAGGATTATCTGGTCTAACTATACTTCACATGTCGTAGTCAAGGTAGGACTTGATGCAGGCTTTACTCAGTTTGACGCTCAGATAGGTCTTTCCTTCGAAAAGGATTACACCGTAACATATTAATTAAAAGAGCCTGTCCGTTATCGGGCAGGCTTAATAAATAAAGGAGGAAAAGGAAGATGAAAAAGGTAGCCTTGTGTGTGCTTAATTCAAAGTATATTCATTCCTCTCTTGCACCCTGGTGCCTTTTTACGGCGGCTAAGGAAAAATGCACGGACAGATATTCCTTTTCTGTTATAGAGGGCACTATAAACGAGGACGATGACAGAGTCTTTGAAAGAATAATGAAAGAAAAGCCGTCGCTTGTTACCTTTACCTGCTACATTTGGAATATAAAAAGGACTCTTTCTCTGTGCAAAAGAATAAAACAAGCCGATTCCTGCATAACTCTTATTCTCGGCGGTCCCGAGGTGGCATATAATCAGCGTGAGATATTGGAAAAGAACAGCTTTATCGATTATGTTTTTTCCGGTGAGGGAGAGGCCATACTTCCCGAGTTTCTTAGGGGAGAAGCCGAAGGAGTGAAGGGTGTTTCCTTCATAAGAGACGGCAAAGCCCACATTTCCGAAAGAGAGGAAACGGAGAGAATAGATTATCCGTCGCCCTACTGCGAGGAATATTTCGAAGCTCTCGGAAACAGAATCGCTTACATCGAAAGCAGTCGCGGCTGTCCCCTTTCCTGCGCCTTCTGCCTTTCGGGAAGATGCGGCAAGGTAAGGTTTTTCCCTATGGAAAGAGTAAAAAAAGAAATTCTGTCTCTTTCTGCCTGCGGTGCTCGGACCGTAAAATTCGTGGACAGGACCTTTAACTGTAATCTGCCGAGAGCGAAGGAAATTCTTTCCTTCATAAGGGATAATTACGGTAAAAAAATACCTGACGGTGTGTGCTTCCATTTCGAAATAGCAGCACATATTGCCGATGAGGAGCTTATGGAGATTATAAAAAGTATGCCCTCGGGAAGTGTTCAGTTTGAGGCAGGCATACAGAGCTTTAACCCTGAAACTCTGAAGGCTGTAGGCAGAAGGGATAACACGGATAAAATATGTGAAAACATAAAGCGTCTCGTTTCCTTCGGTAACTGCCATATTCACATTGACCTTATAGCCGGTCTTCCCGAAGAGGATTTTTCCTCCTTTACGGAAGGCTTTAACAGGGCTTATTTCCTTAAGTCTGATATGCTTCAGTTAGGCTTTCTTAAAATACTTCACGGCTCACCTATGGGAGAGGAAAGAGAAATTTTTCCCTGCGAATACAGCAGTGAGCCGCCCTATGAGGTAATATCCACTCCATGGATAAGCAGTGATGAATTAGACTGTCTCAGGAAGGCTGAAAATGAGCTTGAGCGTCTTTCAAACAGCGGAAGATTTACCCGTACTCTTGATTATATCTTTGAAAATGTCAGTATGACACCCTACGAGCTTTTTTACTCTTTGGCGGTATATCTTGACCAAAGGGGTGAAAAGGGAAGTATCCCTTTAGATAAATATACCTGCCTGGTCTATGATTATCTTTCAGAGCTCGAAGGAGTGGATAAAAGGCTTCTGCGTGACAGAATGATTTACGACAGAGTAGCGTCGAATAATTCGGGCGTTATTCCCGAAAGGCTTAAGGTTGCCGACGGCGCACTGAAAAAAGCCTGCGAAAGAGTCAGAGAAATTTCACCGCCCGAAAAGGGTGTCAACCGTACCGTGGCTATTCTTTACACGGAAAAGAGTATTATATGGTGCGATTATAAGGAAAGGGACAGAGTCTCGGGAAGATATAAGATCGAAGCTGTTCCTTTTGAAGCTGAATAAAAAAAGGGGGGTGTCCCCTCCTTTTTTTTATTCGAACTCTTTTATATAGCCCTTGGCGCTTCTCGTCATTTCCTTACAGAAATCCGAATCGTACTTTCTTTTGCAGAATGCCGTAAGCCATTCCTCGTAGGATTTTTCTCCTGCCTTATATGAGAGCATTTCACGAAGCTCACTGTCATCAAGGGAACGGTAGGAGTCGGTGTGGACGATGAATTTTTGCTCACAGCGCTGAGGCTTCGGTCTTTTCTTCTGCCCGTCCGTGGGATAACCGATAACAAGCATACAGACAGGTACTACCCTATCGGGAAGAGAGAAAAGCTCCTTATGGTATTCTCTGTTTTCTATTATGTCACCTATGTAGCAGGAGCCGAGACCGAGAGACTCTGCGGCTACTACCACATTCTGCGCAGCTATTACCGCATCCTCTACAGAAATGAAAAGGTCACCCTCGCCTGCCTTTTTAGGCTCGAGACCTATACTTCGGTAGGCATCATCCCATTTTTTGCAGTCGGCACAGAATATAAGCACCATGGGTGCGGTTTTTATAAAGGGCTGATTATCGCAGGAAACTGCGAGCTTATCTTTTATTTTCTGATTCCTTACATCAATTACGGTATAGAGCTGCTGATTGCCCGCCGTAGGTGCCTGAGAAGCAGAAAGGAGTAAAAGCTCTCTTGTTTTTTCGTCAATGTCTTCGGACGTAAACTGACGGACACTTTTTCTTTCAAAAAGGCTCTTAATTATTTCGTTCATTTTTATTTCTCCTGTTTTATTTCTGATTGATTATACCATAATTTTTGCCAAAAAAACAATAGCACATTATTGAAAAAGTGTAATTTATGTGTTATTATAAAGTGTAATATATTTAAAATCAAAGGAGAAAAGGAAATGAAAGTAATAGTAATGAACGATGCTCTCGAAATTTCCGGGGCGGCAGCTGATATAATTATCAATCAGATAAACAATAAGCACGGAAGTGTACTCGGCTTTGCTACAGGTGCATCACCCGTGGAAACCTATAAGAGAATTATCGAAGCCTATGAAAGAGAAGAGGTTTCCCTTAAATACATAACCACCTTTAATCTCGACGAATATGTAGGCCTCGACAGAGAAAATGTAAACAGCTACTTCTACTTTATGAAGGATAATCTTTTCGGAAAGACCGATGTGGATTTCGACCGCGTTAATTTCCTTTCCGGTACTGCTGAGGATATGGAAGCCGAATGTAACCGTTACAGCGCCAGAATCAGAGAAAGCGGCGGTATAGACATCCAGCTTTTAGGTATCGGTACAAACGGACATATCGGCTTTAATGAGCCGGGAGATAAATTTGCTGACGGTCCCTTTGCCGTAAAGCTTACACAAAGCACTATCGATTCCAATAAAAAATATTTCGAGGCCGTAGGTGACACGATGCCCGAGTATGCTCTTACTATGGGTATCGGCGACATTATGAGAAGTAAAAAGATAATTCTTATCGCTACGGGCGAAAGCAAGGCAAAGGCTGTCAAGGAGCTTGTCGAGGGTGAGGTTTCACCTTCCTGTCCCGCTACGATTCTTAAGCTTCATGCCGATGTAACTGTTTTCCTTGACAAGGAAAGTGCTTCTCTTTTAGAGGAAAGATAATTTTAAGAAAGGCGATTTGCATTTGTAAATCAAGGGAAATATGAGTACTGCCAATAATAAACTCAAAATATGCCCTAAGATTACGGAGACCTCTGTTACCGAAAAGGGCGAAATATGTATTCGCTGGACTGAGTCTCCCGGTGCGGATAAATATGCCGTCAAGCGTTCTGAAGGTCCCGACGGTGAATACGGTCTTGTCGCCTGGGCGAAGGACACCGTATATATTGACAGCTCTGTAAAAAGCGATGTCACTTATTGGTATAAAATAGTAGCGCTGAAGGTACTCAAAGGTACGAGAAACTCTAAAAAAACGAGTCCTGTCGCTGCTCAGGTCGCCTCGTCCATACCTGCACCCGACTCACTGAGGGCTGTTAATAAGTCGGGAAAAATAAAGCTCAGCTGGAAAGCACCTGAGGGTGTCAGCTCCTTTCTGATATACAGACGGAACGAATATTTTCACCAGATGATGCCCGTGGCAGTAGCTGAGGGAAGCAGCTTTACCGATAAGGATATCGTTCAGGGTCAGTTTTACCACTACTGTGTTCAGAGTCTCATAGGTGAAAGACAGGGAAATTTCAGCAGTCAGGTGTCCTGTATCTGTCTTGACTGCGGTGAAATCGTAAATTACAAGGCGAGACTTTTTAAAAAGGTAGACCTACAGGTAAGAATAGTAGCAGGAGCTGACGGGTACATCCTCGAACGAAGCGAAGACGGTGAGAGCTTTACCGAAATAGCAAAAACGAAATCCGATGTTTTTACGAGATTTACGGATAAGGCAGACAAGGTATTTACCGAATATTACTACCGTGTAAGGGCATATAAAAATGTCGGCGGAGAAACCGTTATAAGTAAGCCTTCTGAGGCTATAAAAATCAAAACAAAATAAATTTGTCTTAAATTATTGACTATTTTAATTAATTGAGTTAAAATGAAGTCAAAGATAATATAAAATTCAGATTGGAGGAATAATATTATGAAGAAAAACCTTAAGAAATTTGTAGCACTTCTCCTTTCAGTGCTTATGCTTATGTCCTTCATGGCAGTAGGCGCAAGTGCTGAGGATGTAACAGAAGCACCCGAGACAGAGGGTGAGCATACTCACCGTAATTTCTACGAAGTTATCATTGATTTCTTTGTGGAATTTTACGGCTTATTAAAATACATCTTCTATGATGTATTCCGCGGCGTACCCGCTTGATGAGATTAAAAATTAAGAGAGCTGGTTTTTCAGCTCTCTTTTTTTATTGTGCAACAACAAGGTTCCGGGGTACCCGACTGCAATCTTTGATTGCTCGTCGGGTAGGGTTCTTATTTTGCTCTTTCGTAAATAGCTTTAAGTCCGTCTAAAAGAAGATTTTCATCGTAGACAATTTTCTCTTCGCAGCATGGAATGATACCTGTACTGTAGCCGCCTGTAGCTACGAGGGTACATTCGTCATAGCCGAGCTCTGCTTTGATTCTTTTAATCATACCGTCGAGCATAGCCGCTGTACCGAAGACGATACCGCTTTGCATACATTCGGTGGTGTTTTCTCCGATGGCTTTTTCGGGAGTAGTGAGACTGATTGACGGTAAAAGTGCCGCATTTTTAGCCAAAGCATCAAGGGAAACCTTTACACCCGGTGAAATGGTACAGCCGCGGAAGACTCCGTCCTTATCGATAACGAGTATTTTCGTGGCGGTGCCCAAGTCGCAGACGAGACAGGGAAGAGGATACTTCTCTCTCGCACCTACGGCACCTGCGATAAGGTCAGCACCGAGATAGGAGACGGGAAGGATTTCTACCTTTAGCTCACCGTAATTTTCTCCGCCCACTATTACAGGCTCTATTCCTACGGTACGCTTTACTGCTCTGCTTACTGCCTGGGTAAGCTCGGGAACTACAGAGGCGAAGACACAGCCGGTAAAATCCGACGGCTTTACATTATAAAGATTAAATATATCCAGAAGGTCTATGGCATATTCGTCGCCTGATTTTTGTCTCGAGGTGTAAAGGCGTGAAACGAAGACAAGTTCGCCGTCTTTGTATGCACCGAGGGTAATATTGGTGTTACCCATATCTATAGCCAAAAGCATAAAATCACTCCTGTAAAACAGATTATATAAAAAGTATATACAATAATGTGGTAAAAGTCAAATGAATATGCTACAATAAGCTCAAAAGAAAAAAGAAAGTGATAAATTATGAAATGTAATATATGTCCCCGTGAATGCGGGGCAGACAGAGAAAAAGGAAGGGGCTACTGCGGTGTGGGGCAAAATTTTACCCTGGCCCGTGCGGCGAAGCATTTATGGGAGGAGCCTCCCGTAAGCGGTACAAAAGGAAGCGGAACGGTTTTCTTTTCGGGCTGTAATCTCGGCTGTGTATTCTGTCAGAATTACGAAATCAGTCACGGCTGTAAGGGTAAAGAGGTAACGGCTGAAAGACTCCGAGAAATATGCGATAACCTTATAGGTGAGGGTGTCCATAACATTAATTTCGTAAACCCTACCCATTACTCCTCGGCCCTTTCCTATTTTTTAGAGAAAAACAGCTTTTCCGTGCCTGTAGTCTGGAACAGCGGCGGATACGAGAAGGCTGACACACTTAAGTCGTTAGAAGGAAAGGTACAGATTTATCTGCCCGACCTGAAATACGTAAGCGATGAAAGAAGCGAAAAGTATTCCTCGGCACCCGATTATTTCTCTTATGCCTCGAGGGCGCTCATCGAAATGAAAAGGCAGTGTCCCGAAAGTATTTTCGATGAAGAGGGAATTATGAAGAGGGGAATAATAGTAAGACATCTTATTCTGCCGAAAAACACTAATCAGTCGCTGAAAATCCTCGACTGGATAAAGGAAAATCTCGGTACGGATACGGTAATCAGCCTTATGTCGCAATACACTCCCTACGGTAAGATAGCTGCCTTTCCCGAGCTTCAGCGCAAAATTACCGAAAGAGAATATTTTAAGGTAGTCGGTTATGCCGAAAATCTTGGCTTCGAAAATATCTTTACTCAGAGCTTCCTTTCCGCAGATGAGGATTTTATCCCCGATTTCGATTTTACGGGAATATAAAAAATAGGAAAAGACTTTATTTTTAAGAAAATATATGTTAAAATCAAAAAAGTAAAAAAACAACGGAGGTTTTTTAAAATGAAGGGTTTTATCAATGAATTCAAAAAGTTTATTATGCGCGGTAATGTTATTGACCTTGCCGTCGGTGTTATCATAGGCGGTGCCTTTCAGGCTATCGTAAATTCTCTCGTAAACGATGTGGTTTCACCTGTCATTTCACTCGCTACCAAGGGCATCAACTTTGCCGATAAGTTCATTGTTCTTTCTACTACGGAAGAGGTTTTTGCTACAGCTGAGGCAGCCAAGGAGGCAGGCTACGCCACTCTTAACTACGGCGCTTTTATCACAGCCGTAATCAATTTCCTCATTATGGCTACGGTTATCTTCCTTCTCGTCAAGGGTATCAATAAGCTTTCTGATTTAGGCAAGAAAAAGGAAGAACCTGTTGAAGAAGAACCCACTACAAAGGTTTGTCCCTTCTGTAAGAGTGAAATCAGCATCGAAGCAGTTAAATGTCCGAACTGTACCTCTGACCTTCCTGCAGAGGAGGTCGCAGAATGATAGGCTTTATCGGTGCGGGCAATATGGCATCAGCTATTATCGCAGGTATGTGTAAGGCTGAATTCACAGATAAAGGTGATATCGCTGTTTTTGATTTAGACAGCAGTAAAACCGACTGTCTTAAAGAAAGCTACGGAGTAACCGTAAAGGCATCGGCCAAGGAAATCGCAGAAGACTGTGATAAGGTGGTTTTAGCCGTAAAGCCCAATGTAATCGCATCGGTTCTTTCCGATATTGACAGTATCGCCAAAGAGAAAAATCCTCTCTTTATTTCCATTGCCGCAGGCAAAACTACGGAGTATCTTCGCTCTTGTGTGAGCTTCGAAGGTAAATTTATCCGTGTTATGCCTAACATAAACGCACTCGTAGGTGCGGCTGTGTCGGGACTCTGCGGTACGGAAAATGTAAGCGATGTGGATATGAGCTTTGCTGAGAATTTATGTGAATGCTTCGGTACTGCAGTAAAAATCGACGAAAAGCTTTTCCCGATTTTCAGCGCTATCGGAGGCTGCTCACCTGCCTTTACTTATATTTATATTGATGCTTTGGCCAGAGCAGCCGTTAAAAACGGTATGCCGAAGGCGCAGGCTCTCGAGGTAGCCGCACAGTCAGTTCTCGGCAGTGCAAAAACTGTTCTCGGGTCTGCTGAGCATCCCTGGACTCTGGTAGACAGAGTATGCTCACCGGGAGGTACCACCATAGAGGGTGTGGCTTCGCTTCAGAAGGACGGCTTTGAGGCGGCAGTGATGAATGCTGTTCAGGCGAGCTTCGATAAGGATAAGAAAGTTTGATGTTTCAAGAGGTAGTTTTAAACTGCCTCTTTTTTATTTTAAATATTAATTTTTCTAATCATACTTTAATTTTCCGCGAGTATTATATGGGTGTAAAGAGAAACACATATCTCTCAAATAAACATACAGAAAGGTGGAAAAATAAATGAAAAAGGTATTAAATGTTTTATTGGCAGCAGTTCTCGGAGCTTCCGTATTTTCGGCGGCATCACTCACAGCCTCGGCGGCTACGCTTCCGAAGGTAACCTCGGTAAAGGCTTATAACATCGACGACGATGAAATCAATCTCAAATGGAAAAAGGTCAAGGGCGCAGACGGCTATCAGGTAAAAATCTATTCAAAGGGCGAATGGAAGGCAGTCGGTCTTACCAAGAAAACAAATTTTGAGGTCGATGACCGTAAGAGTGCTACGAACTATAAGTTCAAGGTAAGAGCCTACGAGCTTAAAAAGGGTAAAAGAGTTTACGGTAAATATTCTTCCGTAGTCGAGGCGGCTACAGAACCCGATGAGGTCGAAAATGTAAAGGCTTCCTCGAAAACCAAAAACACAGTAACCCTTAAATGGTCAAAGGTTCCCCGTGCATCAAGATACCAGGTTTACATCTATGACTCAGCCAAGGGCAAGTATGTAAGAAAGGTAACCGTAAAATCTAACTCGGCTACAGTTAAAGAGCTTAAGGCAGGAACAAGCTACAAATTCAAGGTAAGAGCTTATTTCAGCGGTAATGCAGGAAAAGAATTCGGTGATTTCTCCGATGTATTATCCGTAAAGACGAAGGCCTCGTCCTCAGGGGCATCCTCTCAGGCTTCTTCCGGCGCCGTTACAAGGTCAGAGGCAGAAGCTATAGCTTTGAATCACGCAGGTCTCAAAAGGAATCAGGTAAGGGAGTTTGAAAGTGAGCTTGATTACGAAAGAGGAGTAAAGGTATACGAAATCAGCTTCGAAAAGGACAGATATGATTACGAATATACTGTAGAAGCAAGCACAGGCAAAATCCTCCATTGGGAAAAAGATAGAGATTAAATAAAAGTAGGGGACGGCTCGGACAGAGAGCCGTCTCCACATTTTTATCTGGTTATATAAAAATGTAACATTTTGGTTATTTTAATATAATCAAAAGAGTGTATAATCTGTACTGTAAATAATTAACAGAGGTGTTATCAATGAAAAGAATCGTTACAGTACAGGATATCTCCTGCGTGGGAAAATGCTCCCTTACCGTCGCTCTTCCCATTATCTCCGCTATGGGCGTGGAAACAGCGATAATTCCCACAGCAGTTTTATCCACCCACACTATGTTCAGCGAATTTACCGTTAAGGATTTAACGGATCAGATTCAGCCTATCTCCGACCACTGGAACAGAGAGAAGTTCAAATTCGATGCAGTCTACACCGGCTATCTCGGCTCCTTCGAGCAGATTGATCTGATGAAGTCCTTCTTCGACAGATATAAGACAGAAGACAATATCATCTTTGTTGACCCTGCCATGGCAGACAACGGAAAGCTTTATCCTGCTTTCGACGAGGCCTTCGCTAAGTATATGGGTACTCTCTGCGCCAAGGCAGACATCATCGTGCCTAATATGACCGAAGCTTCCTTTATGACAGGCATCGAGTATAAGGCAGAATATGATGAAGAGTACGCCAAAAGGATGCTCAAGGCTCTCGCTGACCTCGGTGCTAAAGTTTCCATCCTTACGGGTGTTTCCTTTGAGGAGGGCAAAACAGGTGTTATGGGCTACGATAAGGAAAAGGATGAGTTCTACTACTATTGCCATAAAAAGCACAGCCGTTCCTATCACGGCACCGGTGACATCTTCTCCAGCACCTGTATCGGCGCCATAATGAACGGTCTTGACTGGAAAGAGGCTGTTAAGGTAGCTGCCGATTACACAAGCGAATGTATCAGAATTACTGCCGAGGATCCCACCTCTAACGATTACGGTGTAAACTTCGAAACAGTAATTCCCGATTTACTTAAAATGCTCGGCAAATAAGTCAATAAGGACAAAATTTAAATAATATTAAGTGCAAGGTTCTGTTGACAAGCGGATCCTTGTGCTTTTTTGTGCAAAAATGGCTGAGATGATTAAAAACACAAAGACAGAGAATCGTCCCCTTTCTATTATTAGCAGTCTGTGATGAACTTGTTTATATAAAGAATCTGACCGCACATCAGCGGTCAGATTCTTTATATCTTTTATCAATCAAACAGTTTATCGTAAGCCAATTCAAAGAAATCCTTTTCACAGCATACGGACCACCTTAGATAAAGTACCGTGTTATCCTTGACAGCGAAGCCGTCATGTTCATAATCTCCACCACGGGTTATCCTGTAATAATAATCCCACTGTGTTTCAGGGCTTGATATCTTTGTTATGTCAAATCCGTACTCCTCATATTCTTCCAGAATTTTATCCGTATATCTTTCGCGGACACGGGGATAGTCAGTGACCAATATGTCATAAGAGAGATAGCCGTCCGATTTTACCGTATCGGAAATAAAGGTGTACAGCTTACCGAATCTCGTGCTGTTTCCGTAGATGTCATTTTCGTATTCAGCGGTTATTCCCAAATCGGGAACCTCTATAGGTACCTGCTGTGCACTATATGTGTTTCCCGAAATTTCAACCGACTCATTTTTCATATAGGTAACCGCTTCAGAAAAAACAAAAGCAATCATAACCACCAGAAGCAGGAAGGTGAAGCATTTTTTCAGCTTCACAGTTTTTTCGGAGCGTATTTTTAAGGTCAGATAATCTGAAGCGGACGGCCAGGCGAAAATAATACCGAACACAATACTTGCCGCTGAAAATTGGTCAGGAACTATCCATAAGCAGAATGCCCAGATAATAATACCTGCTGTAAAAATCATGGCTGTGTATATCGCTCTCTTTTTTACGGTGCTTCTGAGAGAAAAAAGAGTCGTATCCGAGTTGACTTCAGCCTTCCATAAAAGACAGTCGAAAATCCTTATGAAGGTATCAAACACATAAAAGGCAATTAACGCAAGGCTGAAAAATACCGAAGGGTCGGTTTCGGGAAGATTGATACCGAGGCCACTGTTCATATCCATAGATGTCCGTATTAAACGCAGCGCGGCAAAGATGAAAAGAATCCACATATTTTTCTGACGGAATACTTTTTTGCCTATTATTTTATTCTTTTCCTTTTCATCGGTCATAATGTCTATGGCATCGTGCTTCTGCGTTCTGAAAATATACAGCTCTCTGTTATATGTACCGACATGCTCCCAGCCCTCAAAAGCACAGGCTTCGAGAAATTCTTCGGAGGATGAGCCTGTAAACAGCTCTGCACAGTAGCGGAATTTTTCGGGGTGACATCTTTCGAAAATCATATTGTCGCCTTCGAGCTCTTTAAGCCTGTAACCCTCACTTTCCTTTTTTTCTAGGTATTCAGCTATGGCGGGAAGCTCGGTGTAATAAAAATGAAAGGCTTTAATCAGCCTGTTATTCTTTTTCATACTGTCACCTCCATAATATATTTACCGTCTGCTATAAGGGTGCAAAGGCGGATATACTCATCCTGTAGCATTTTTTTGCCTTCGTCAGTAATTATATAGCTTTTTGATGTAAGGCTCTGATTTGTACGCTTTATCAAACCGTTTGAGACGAATTTATCAAGCATGGTGTAAAGGGTGCCCGGTCCTATTGTTATTCTTCCGCTGGATATCCGCTTGACCTCGTTCATTATTTCTGCTCCGTAAAGCTCTGTGTTTAAAGCGAGTAAAACATAATACATTGGCTCGGAAAGAGTCTGAAGGGATTTTCTCGGCAAGGTTATCACCTCTTTCAAGGTATTATCGTTAAACGATACTTTCTGTAAATATAGTAACATCGTTTAACGATATTGTCAATATGGAAGTATAAAATTCTGATCTTTTAAAACGAAAAAACCGTTACTTAGGCCGAAAAATTCGACTGACATGACGGTTTTGTTTTTTTCGCTCACGGCAAGCCGTGACTCTACAGTAATTTTCTGCAAGGTTGCTGTAATTTCAGCGGACGACCAATGGTCGCCCCTACGGACCTCTCCGTCAACCTGACGGTTGCCACCTTTCCCTCCGTTAACACAGGGGACGGTACTGTGTGTTCGGTTGAAGAATGATTAACTGGGCGGTGGTTTCTCCGCCGCCCCCCCGAACTTAAGTCTCTCCTGAAAGGAGAGATGTCACGGAGTGACAGAGAGGTAATAACATCTGAATAGCATTAAGCACAGGGCTCGGCGTTAAGCTGTTCCCTGTGCTTTTTTGCGGACACAACCCGTTGTGTCCCTACGGTGCTTCATTTATTGCCTTTTCGTAGGGTCACGATGCATCATGACCGCATCCCTCGATCTGCTTATCTTATGGCATCTATCGGATCCACATTTTTTCCGTCCTTAAGCACCTCGAAGTGAAAATGAGGCTCCTGACCGCTTTCGCAGGGCAAATCGCCTGTCTTGCCTACGGTGTCGCCCTTTTTAATTACGGCGTCGAACTTAACGGTAGTGCCTTGCTCCAGACCGCAGTAGCGGCCGGTGAAATCACCGAAGTCGATTTCGATGCAGTAGCCGTAAGAGGTGTCAGCGTAAACCTTGGTTACCTTACCGTTACCCACAGCGTAAACGGGAGTACCCTTCTCGCAGGTGAAGTCGATAGCCTTATGGACCCGCCAATCGTCCATAGTCTCATCGTAAACGGGAGTGGGGGAGTAGTCCTTGAGAATTTCGTCCTCGCAGGGAAGAATGTAGGAGGTGTTTCCGTAGTCGGCCTTGGTCGGCGCTTCCGTAGTGGCGGCAGTGGTGGTTTCCTTCTGTGCTTTCGTTGTAGCGGGAGCTGTCGTAGTCGGCTTTACGGTAGTCTCCTTTTCCGTAGTGGTTTCGGTAAGTCTCGGGTCAGCCTCATCCCTTTTGTCTGCCTTGGCCTGCTCGGTAGCAAAGGAAATGCTCGTGTTGGTGTCATAGGCGATTTCCGAGATAAGATTCGATGATGCCTTGTAAATGACACCGATTGCTATGGCGATAAGGGAAAGACAGACGGCGCTTGTGATGTAAAAGCCCTTGCCCGAGTAAAGAGATGAAAAAAGCTTCTTTTTATCCTTCATAAAATTTCCTCATTTCAAAAAAATCTTTTCTTTGTTATGAAACAACAAGGTTCCGCGGAACCCGTTTTGCAATTCAATGGGTCTGCGGATCGGGTTCTTAATTTTATTATGGATAGAGTGTCTCTTTTTTATCCTTGGACAAGAAAAAATTTTTTAAAAAAAATCAGAACAAATGTTTGCATTTTTCGGAAAGATGTGTTATACTGATTTTGTCGAACATTTGTTTATTTGTTTTATGTAAAGAAAAGAGGTTATTTTTATGAAGCCTTTAAGTGAAAATCAGCATCTTATTCTCGAATATCTTAAGGAAAGAATGGGCGACGGTGTGCCTCCCTCAGTGAGAGAAATCTGCCAGGCCGTGGGTCTTCGCTCCACCTCTTCGGTGCAGGCTAATCTCGACGCTCTCGAGGAAAAGGGCTACATCGTAAGAGACCCGATGCTCAAACGCTCTATCCGTATAGTAGGCCAGGCTGAAAATGTACGCCATGTACCCTTGCTCGGTACGGTTACGGCAGGTCTGCCCATTTTAGCTGTAGAGCAGGTGGAATGTTATCTGCCCTTTACCGGCGGACACCTTTCGAAGGATAAGGAGCTTTTTGCTCTCCGTGTCCGCGGTGAAAGTATGATTAATGCGGGTATTTACGACGGAGATATTCTTTTCGTGGAAAAGACACCTACTGCCCGTAACGGCGATATAGTTGTTGCTCTTATCGAGGATGAAGCCACTGTCAAGACCTTCTATAAGGAAAACGGACACTTCCGTCTCCAGCCGGAAAATGATGCCTTTGAGCCTATCATCGTAAACGAGCTTATTATTTTGGGTAAGGCTGTGGCGATGATGAGATACCTTTGATGAATGCAGAATGCAAAATGCAGAATGCAGAATGGCGTGAAAGACTTCGGGAATGAAGTAATGATACACCGATGCTTTAAGCGCTAAACGCAAAACGATATAACCCCTCCGTCACGGCATAGCCGTGCCACCTCCCGCTTTCAGGGGAGGCTCTGCGATGCGGCACCTATGGTGCTATTGTATTGCGTAGGGACACGGCTTGCCGTGTCCGCTGATAAACATTTGCACCGTAGGGCGGGATGACTCATCCCGCCGCATAAAATTTTTGCGAGGATATAAAAATGATAAACATTGCCCACTGGATGAATGAATTTCTGAATGCTTTAACTGAAACTTTCGCTGACCGTGTATGGTTTGTCGGAATACAGGGAAGCTATGCCCGTGGTGAAGCCACGGAGAACAGCGACATTGATACGGTAGTAATACTCGATGAGCTGACTCCGTCGGATATAGAAGCATATAATGCTATGCTCGATACCCTTCCTCACAGAGAGCTTATCTGCGGCTTTCTTTCGGGTAAAGGTGAGCTTTTAAGCTGGGAGCCGTCTGACCTTTTTCAATTTTACTACGACACCAAGCCGATAAAGGGCAGTCCGGATGAACTGCTTTCTCTTATTGATGATAAAGCTGTCAGCCGGGCAATTAAAACAGGAGCCTGTAACATTTATCACGGATGTGTGCATAATATGCTCTACGAAAAGAGCGAGGAGATTTTAAGAGGATTATATAAATCCGCTTCCTTTGTGGTGCAGGCTGTCTGTTTTAAAGAAACAGGAAAATATATCAGCCGTCAGACGGATTTACTTGAGGTGGCTTCTGATAAAGAAAGAGTAATAATTGAAACCTTTATGAAGCTTAAAAAGGGCGGAGATTTCAATTTTAAGGAAATGTCAGAGATGCTGCATAATTGGTCCTCCGGACTGATAAAGGAAGCATAAGAATAACCCGTGAGGTGAGCTTTACTTGAAAATAATCGGATATTACAGCTCAGATAATAAAGAGCATTGGCTCCGTAAAATAAAAGAAAGTCAGTGGAGCGCAGGTCAGTTTCTCCATAGGCATCTCAGTGAAGATACATTTAAAGATACCGTCGGTGAAAGCTCCGATGTGCTTATGCTCACCGACGGTGAAAAGCTTATTTCCTTCTGTACTCTCGCTGAAAAGGATGACATTCAGCCGATGGACTTAACTCCGTGGATAGGTTTCGTTTTTACCTTTCCGCAGTACAGAGGACACCGTTACAGCGGAAAGCTTCTTTCATTCGCTGAAGAAAGGGTGAGGGAAATGGGCTTTGACAGAGCTTATATTTCTACTAACCATACGGGACTCTACGAAAAATTCGGCTATGAGTTTTTAGGTATACTGAAGGATATAGACGGCGAAGATTCGAGAGTATATGTAAAGAAGGTTTAATTATGGTTATACTTATTACCGGTGCATCATACACGGGCAAAACCGCCCTCGCGCAAAGACTCCTCGAAAAATATAAATACCCCTATCTGTCCGTAGACCATCTGAAAATGGGTCTTATCCGAAGCGGTAATACAGACCTGACGCCGATGAGTGACGACAGAGAGCTGACGGCATATCTGTGGCCCATAGTCCGTGAAATGATAAAGACTGCTATCGAAAATGAGCAGAATCTTATAGTCGAGGGGTGCTATATACCTTTTGATTGGCAGAAGGATTTTTCTGATGAGTACCTTGACAGTATCAGATATTACTGCCTTGTTATGAGCGAAAATTATATCAGAAATCATTTCGATGATATAAAGAGGTATGCCTGTATAATAGAAAAACGCCTCGATGACAGCTACTGTACTATGGAAAGTGTTATTAAGGATAATGCGCAGATGCTGACTCTTGCCGAAAGGTACGGGGTTAATTATGTGCTTATTGATAAAGAATATGAGATAGATATTCAATAATGAAAAAAGAGCTGACACCCGGTGTATCGGCTCTTTTATGTTTCTCTGCAGGGGACAGCAATAAAAAAAGAACGGCTGTGCCGTTCTCGTTTAAGCGATATTGACTCTTATAAGAATGTTCTTTTTGTACTTTTTGCCCTGCTCGTTAAGGAATTTGTATTTTTTTACCATAAAGAGCTGTCCTGTACAGAAAAGCTTCGGGAAGATAATATGTAAGGGCTCGAGAGCGCCGTCAAATTCGAGGATTCTCTCTGCACCTGTATCTGCTTCCTCTTCGGTGATTTCCACTTCTCTGAAAAGAAGGGGATTTCCGTCGTCAGCCTTTCCTTCTACGGGAGCTGCCTTTATTTTTTCGACCTTAGTGCCGCAGTATTTACAGTAATTGCTGTTCTTTGCTATCGATTTTTTACATTCGTTGCAGACCATAATTACTCTCCTTCACATTTTTATAAATTTCATTATACTACATTTTCCCAAAAGTATCAAGTTTTTTTGAAAGAAAAATGCAAATATGTGAGAAAGGGAAAAATGTACAAAATTCTGAATACCTGCACCTCAATATATTGTATATTATTTTATTTTAAAAAATACAATAATTTGTGCCTTAACTATTGCAATTCACTATATTTTGTGTTATTATTAGTCCTGCACCCGTCACTTAAGGGGAGAAATACCCTATATATGGTGGTTTGGGATTTACCGCCGCAAGTGAACGGAAACTAAAATATGTATTAAACTAAGGAGGAAAAACCAATGTATAATGTTTTAAAAAGAACAGGTAAAATCATCGACTTCGATTTAGCGAAGATTAACCAGGCTATTACACTTGCCTTTGAAGCACAGGGCAGAGACTACAACCCCGACATCATCGACTTCCTTGCTCTTAAGGTTACAGCAGATTTCGAACCCAAAATCAAGGACGGCCATATCGCCGTTGAAGATATCCAGGACAGCGTTGAGCATGTTCTCGTTCAGGCAGGCTATTCCGATGTAGCCAAGGCTTACATCCTTTACCGCCGTCAGCACGAAAAGCTCCGTGATATCAATACCACTCTCCTCGACTATAAGGAAATCGTCGATAACTATGTTAACGTCAATGACTGGCGTGTTAAGGAAAACTCCACCGTTACATACTCTGTAGGCGGTCTTATCCTTAATAACTCAGGCGCTATCACCGCTAACTACTGGCTTTCAGAGGTTTATGACGATGAAATCGCTAACGCTCACCGTAACGCTGATATTCATCTTCACGATCTTTCAATGCTTACCGGTTACTGCGCAGGCTGGTCACTCAAGCAGCTCATTCAGGAGGGTCTCGGCGGTGTAACGGGCAAGATTACCTCTTCCCCTGCTTCCCATCTTGCTACACTCTGTAACCAAATGGTTAACTTTCTCGGTATTATGCAGAATGAATGGGCAGGCGCACAGGCCTTCTCATCCTTTGATACCTATCTTGCTCCCTTCGTAAAGGTAGATAACCTTAACTATGATCAGGTTAAGAAGTGCATCGAATCCTTCATCTACGGTGTAAACACACCCTCCAGATGGGGTACACAGGCTCCTTTCTCAAACATCACTCTTGACTGGACTGTTCCCAACGACCTTGCAGAGCTTAACGCTATCGTAGGCGGCAAGGAAATGGACTTCAAGTATAAGGACTGTAAGAAGGAAATGGATATGATCAACCGTGCCTTCATCGAAACTATGATCGAAGGCGATGCCAACGGCAGAGGCTTCCAGTATCCCATTCCCACCTACTCCATCACCAGAGACTTCGACTGGTCAGAGACAGAGAATAATAAGCTTCTCTTCGAAATGACCGCAAAGTACGGCACACCCTATTTCTCAAACTACATCAATTCCGATATGGAGCCCAGCGATGTCCGTTCCATGTGCTGCAGACTCCGTCTCGACCTTCGTGAGCTTCGCAAAAAGTCAGGCGGCTTCTTCGGAAGCGGTGAAAGCACAGGCTCTATCGGTGTTGTTACCATCAATATGCCCAGAATCGCTTTCCTCGCAAAGGATGAAAAGGATTTCTATGCCCGTCTTGACAGACTTATGGACATCTCAGCCCGTTCACTCGCTATCAAAAGAAAGGTTATCACAAACCTTCTCGATGCAGGTCTCTATCCTTACACAAAGAGATATCTCGGTACCTTCGCTAACCACTTCTCAACCATCGGTCTTGTCGGTATGAACGAAGCAGCTCTCAATGCAAACTGGCTTCGCTGCAACCTTACTGATGACAGAGCACAGCAGTTCGCCAAGGATGTTCTCAACCACATGAGAGAAAGACTTTCCGACTATCAGGAAATGTACGGCGATCTTTACAATCTCGAGGCTACTCCTGCCGAGTCCACCTCATACCGTCTCGCAAAGCACGACCTCAAGCATTATCCCAACATTATTACAGCAGGCGATACAAAGAAGGGTGAAACACCTTACTATACAAACTCCTCACACCTTCCCGTAGGCTATACAGACGATATCTTCGAGGCTCTCGACAAGCAGGATGAGCTCCACACTCTTTACACTTCAGGTACCGTATTCCATGCTTACCTCGGTGAAAAGCTTCCCGACTGGAAGAGTGCAGCAAATCTCGTTAAGAAGATCGCAAGCAATTACCGTCTTCCCTACTATTCGATTTCTCCCACCTATTCCGTATGTAAAAATCACGGCTACATCGCAGGTGAGGAATACATCTGTCCCGAATGTGGTGAGGCTACAGAGGTTTACAGCCGTATCACAGGCTACTACCGTCCCGTTCAGAACTGGAACGACGGTAAGAGCCAGGAATTCGAGCACAGAGTGGAATATAACCCCCTTAAGCTCGATAAGGAAATCAGCAGAAGCTTCGCAAAAGAAAATACCGAATGTGCGGAGTGCGAGACCGAGGACAGAGTTATCCTTTTCGCTTCAAAGACCTGCCCCAACTGCAAAATGGCTGCAAAGTTCCTTGACGATGCAGGCGTAAAATACGAAAAGATTTTAGCTGACGAGAATCCTGCTATGGCTAACGAGTTTGACATCCATCAGGCACCCACACTTGTAGTTATCAGCGGCGGCAAGGCAGAAAAAATCGTTAACCTTTCCAATATCAGAGCATATACAGAAAGATAAGTCAAATTAAAGAAAGCGGGCAAAAGAATCTGTCCGCTTTCAATTTGTGAGGTATAAAATATGTATGACGTTATAATTATCGGTGCAGGCCCTGCAGGTCTTACGGCTTCCGTTTATCTTCGCAGAGCAGACAAAAGCGTGCTCATTCTCGAAAGAGAGACCTTCGGCGGTCAGATTACCCATTCTCCCAAGGTGGAAAACTACCCCGGCTTTGTTACTATGACAGGCAGTGAGCTGGGTGACAGACTGGTTGAACAGGCTATGGCTCAGGGCGCAGAATTCGAATTGGATAAGGCAGTAGCTATCGAAGGTAATCCCGGTGACTACACCGTTAAGGGTGAAAGAGGGGAGTACAAGGCTAAGGCTGTTATCATCGCCGTGGGCAGCGAGCACAGAAGACTCGGTCTTCCTAAAGAAGACAAGTTTACAGGCGAGGGCATTTCCTACTGTGCAGTATGTGACGGAGCCTTTTATGCAGGCAAGGAGGTAGCCGTTATCGGCGGCGGTAACAGCGCCTTACAGGAGGCTGTTATGCTCTCAAAGCTCTGCACGAAGGTTACAGTAGTTCAGAATCTCACCTTCGTAACAGGTGAGCCTAAGCTTAAAGAAGAGCTCGACAAAAAGGATAATGTTTCCTTTATTTATTCCACAGTAGTAAAAGAAATCAAGGGTGAAGACACCTTCGAGGGTATAGTTATCACCAACACGGAAACAGGTGAAGACTCCCTTCTTACCTGCGATGCGGTATTTGTGGCTATCGGACAAAAGCCTATGAATGAGCCTTTCAAGGATAATGTCAGCCTTAACGAATACGGCTATATAAATGCCGACGAAAGCTGTCTTCCCGAAAATGCAGAAAAGGGTATTTTCGTGGCAGGCGACTGCCGCAGCAAAAGAATCAGACAGGTTGCCACTGCCGTTGCTGACGGTGCGGTTGCTGCATTGGCAGCGGTAAGCTTTACGGATAGTATATAAAAGAAGGGTGCTGTTGCGACTGCAACAGCACCTGAAATTTTGTGTTCAGATTATTCAAATGTATAAGTTATAATCTTAGTAAGCTCTGCGGAAACCTCTTCTCTTCCGAAAAGACCTGTCATAAGCTTCGCCGTGCATTTGATGGGCATCTCAATATGAATTGAAACGATATTGCCGTCCTTATCAAGAGTAAACTTTAAGACGGTTGACGAGAAGGTTATGTCGGCATTTCTGAGGATAGCGCCCTTTGTAAGGTCCTTGATTTCATCTGTGTCGGGGCCGACAAAGCCAAAAAGCAATTGATTGCCGCCCATAGAAGATATATAAGGATATACTTTCCATAAGTAAAGACCTGTGAAATAGTACACTTCATCGTATAATTTAACCTCATATTCGGTGAAGCCGTCTTCCTTTTCGGTAATCTTAAGGTCACTTACACCTGAAAGGGTAAAAGCTGAATTACAATCGAAAAAGGGAGTGATGTAGCTCGCATCATAGGTGACAGTTTTCGTTTTTTCAGTTAAGTCGAAGGCTTCAAGGAGTTTTTCCGCAAGATCGTCGCTGTTTATTTTTTCGGGAATCGAAACCTCACCGAGAGTACAGGTGGTTTCAATTTTAGCCGATATGGTTTCATCGGTTTCCGTACTGTCATTCGCCAGGGCGTTTCTTAAAGCAAGAAGATTTTTATTGTCTTCCTTATTTATCAGCTGACTATGTACCGGTGTATAATCGTTTTTGTATTTGAAAGGGAAATAAAGGGATGCTGCCTCATAGGCGATAATGCCGAGGACGAGAAAGATTGCTGCTACGACAGCTAGGATTTTTTTTGTTTTCTTTTTCATTTTTTGTGATTCTCCTTTTGTTTTGTTGTGATTTGAGTTTACACCTTTTTTTACCGTAAGACAATAACATAAACTGCAAAAAAAGCGGATACTTTATTACAAAAACTGCAAAAACTGTTCTTTACTTTCTTATTATTTCTCCTGCTTCTTTTATGTCACCGATGATAAAATCCGGCTTATATCCTTCGGGCAGCTCCTGTCCCTTAAGATTCAGCCATACGCAGGTAATACCTGCGTTCATCGCACCCTTGATGTCCGAGGTGAGAGAATCACCTACAAGAATAATCTTATCAATATCCTTTTCATTAATATGTGACAGCACATAATCGAAATATTCCTTTTTCGGCTTCTGATGGCCTATGGTTTCAGAAACAAAAACTTCCGTAAAGAAGGGGAGGAGACCGCTTTTCGTAAGACGCTTTTTCTGGGTGCTTGCTATGCCGTTTGTAACGATGTAAAGGTCGTATCCCTTTTCCTTAAGCTCACGGCAAAGGTCTGCGGCACCCTCGAGAGTGTTTCCGCCCTCACTGAGAAAGGAAAGATAATTTTCATTGACCGTGAAGGGGTCTGTATCGCAGTGAAAGCCAATGGCAGAAAAATATTTTCCGAATCTGATTCTTTTTAATTCCTCCTTGGTAAGCTCTCCCGTTTCTATTGTCTTCCACAGGCTCAGATTTATCTGACTGTATGTTTTTATGTTTTCTTCCGTTTCGGGTACTCCGTAAAGAGCCATCACACTTTTCAGAGCGCAGCGTTCATCCATATCGAAATCGAGCAGGGTGTTATCTGCATCGAAAAGCACGGTGGTATATTTTTTACTCATCCTTATCACCTCTGAAAATATTCTACTAAAAAACCTGCCGTATGTCAATTATATAAGTATTCTTACAAATTAATAAAATTTTCCGTATAGGTATTTACTTTTATTTTTCTTGTGGTAAAATTAAAATGTATAACTATAATGAAAGGCAGATTTATTATGTCATCAGATACATTCAGCGAGGGCATCGTTCCCGGCGGTCTTCGCGAAAAAAACGAAATCAAGCTTTTGGTCTGTTATCTGCTGAAAACTCTGAAAAGGTCTCTTACCAGAACTCAGCTTAACGAGATTTTAAGCGAATACTCCGTGGCAAATTATTTCGAGGTAAACGGAGCAGTGAGCGAGCTTATCTCGGGAGGACAGGTTATCAGCGAAATAAATGACGGTGATGAGCTTATCACTCTTACGGCCAAGGCAGAGCTCGATGTGGCTGCCATAGAGAGAAGCTTACCCCGTACCGTCAGAGAAAAAAGTGTGGCGGCGGCCATAAAGGTGCTTTCCAGAGAAAGAATAATCAAAGAAAGCAGCGTGGAGACCGTTACTCTTGACCACGGCTTTCATGTGAAATTCACCGTTATGGATATGGATACGGAGCTTTTGAAAATCACGGTCTATGTTCCCGATGAAAGTCAGATAGAAACGGTCAAAAAGAATTTCTTCGATAATGCCGTTTCCGTTTATTCTGACATTATCTCTACCCTTACTACCAAATAAAAGAAAGGACAAGTAAAAGTAATGAAAAAGTTTTTAGCCTTTTTTACTGCGACGCTTCTGCTTTTCGGCGGAGTATTTATGATTTACTGGAAGCATATAAGACCTTCCGAATATATGGTTTTCGTCGAGTCCTTCGGCCACGGCGTAATTACCGTTGACAGTAAAAACACTACAGGCACCGACGAAAAATACCGTGTGGCCTGCGATAACGGACAGGTTCTTACTCTAAATATTAACCCTGAAAGAACGGATTCCACCTACTATGACCTTAAAAAGCTTATAGTAAACGGAGTCAATGTTACCGATGAGGTAAATATGCTTCAGTATAAGGTAACTGCAGATAAGAAGCTTAATGTTCTTGCCTTCTTCAAAAAGGGTAAAAGACCGGAGGGCTATAAGAGTGAAGAGGCAACGTCAAACATTTCGAAGCCTTCCATTGATAAATATGCCGATAATAAATACATCGGCTCCTATGCGGTTTACGATATAAAGGACCCCTGCGTTTTCTACGATGAAAAGAGTGATTATTATTACTGCTTCGGCTCAGATAATGTGGTAATCAAATCCAAGGATCTGATAAACTGGACGACCCGTACCACATATTTCCCCACTCCCGAGGATGCAGAGAGCAATACCGTAATGTCCTTCTCTGCCTTTAAGAGCGTAAAAAGCTGGGCAAAGGAGCACGGCTACGGTGCCGATGAAACCTATTCTGACGAAAATCAGGACAGAACACCCCTTTCTCCCGAAATTATTTACCGTAAGGGTGTTTACTATCTTTACTTCTCTCTTTCTAAAACAGCGGATGCTAACGAAAGTGCTATCTTCTGTGTAACCACCGACGACCTGGCAAAGGCGATAGAAACCAAGACCTGGAAGGATGCGGGTCTTGTAATAAGCACCTGCGGAAGACATGCGGGAACAGAAATCGTCGAGGATGAGGCTTCGGGCGAGAAAAATAAGCATTCCTTCAAGGCATCCTACGATGCGGCAAATGCTGTTCATCCTGCTGTTATCAATACGGAAAACGGTCTGTTTATGATTTACGGCGGCTCCTACGGCAGAGAAAAAATCGGCGGTGAAATCTATATCGTCGAGCTCAGTCCGAAAACAGGTCTTCTCAAGGCTGCAAGTCCCGTCAACAGCAAGGGCGAGGTTATCTCCACTCTTCACGGCTCTGCGCGCTTCCAGGCAGGCACTCTTATCGCAAAGCCCGGCAGAATTCCTGCACTTTCTAAAAATGACGGCAGCCTTTTAAGCGGTGCAGACATCGTTTACAATAAGGATACAGGCTACTATTATCTCTTCCTTACCTACGGTGTAGAGGAAAGCAACTATAATGTCCGCGTGGCAAGAGCCAAATCTCCCGAAGGCCCCTATACGGATTTCAACGGAGCTGATATGGCTGAATTCGGAAAAAGCGGAAGAAACAATCAGTACACAAAGGGGCTTATGCTTACCGCAGGCTATAATTTCCTTTCCAGCAGTAACGGCGGAGTAACCTATACCGATATCGGCAGAGCCTCCATAGGAAGTCCCTCTGTAATAAAAACCTCTAAGGGCAAATGGTTTATGGGCTCACAGTCTCAGCTTTACTATAAGATTGATTCGACGGTTACTACAGGTGCCGGCAGGGCGACGGAAGCGGGACTCAGAGATGTTTATCCTTTCCCCAGCCTCGAGGTAAGAGAGCTTAAATGGACTGTAGACGGTTGGCCTGCAGCCTGTCCTGAGACCTATTCGGGTACGGCTGCCTCTACTAAGGTGAAGCAGGCATCTCTCTACGGTAACTGGGATACGGTTATTTTCGACCCGTCCGGTGATGCTGAAAGCTATAAGGCTGTGGCAAGAAATACCTCGCAGACCGTTACCATACTCGAAAATGCAGTAATCACCGAAACCGACATCAGAAAGGGCAGAAAGCTCTCTACAGAGGGTAATCTCTCTAAAGCGGACGGATATTACACCGTAGTTATTGACTCGGTGAAATATAATATCTATCCTATGGCTGTGTGGGATTTCGAGCTCGAGGAAGGAACCGTCGTATTCACCGGCTACAGTGAGGACGGTACTGCTGTCTGGGCGAAGAAAAACTTCTCCGATGCTCTCGGTATCAATACCACTACCTTCTATCATGTGCTTTCTATGTGCGATGAGGCAGTACAGAATGAATACAAAGAAAAGATGGAGAAAATCAGCTCTAACCCCTCACAGACTGATATTGACGCTATGACAGGCGAGCTTGTTGACATTGTTTTAAGCTCTGCTAAATAAAAAGATAAAATCCATTGTAAGGGTCGTAGAAACCGACTGTTTACAATGGATTTTTTTGATGTTACGGATCGTAGGGGCGACCATTGGTAAAAAAACTAATCTTTGTAGGGGATGGCGTCCCCGACACCGAAGTGATTACCTCTCAGTCACTGCGTGACAGCTTTTCTTCCAGAAACGGGAACCCTTTTGTCTGCTTTGCAGACATTTTTCTCTCCGAGAACGGGCACTCCCTCGTCACTCCGTGACACTCCCTCTAACAGAGGGAATTACCTATCAGGGGAATTACCTTTCAGGAGAGCCAAATTAAGCCTCGCCTGAAAGGAGAGGTGTCAACCGTCAGGTTGACGGAGAGGTTTCTTCGTTTCAATGAAACTGTTGATCGGCATCCGCTCGAGCCGCGGGGGCTCTTACTTTGCTCCGGAGGCGGCAAAGTAAGCAAAACCCCTCTTTTTTAAGAAGGGAAAAGAGTGTGCTGTTCAGTTGAGTGTATAGAAACAGTAACAGTTAGTTTTTCAATAAAAGCTCAGAAACAAATACTTTCCCTTGGGGTGCGACCCGTGGCAGGGTCGCAGACAGGAAACTGCCGTTCTGCATTAATGTTTATGTTATTCTTACTTGCCTTCTTAAGCTGTGTTTTTTCTGTTTCACCTTTCAGTACCTCCTTACGAAACATCCTACAGGGGTTGCCCCGTGGCAGGGGCAAAGACAACCGATAAGGCTTCGGATTTACTTAAAGGTTTTTACTAACCTTTATTCCTTTTACGTTCATAAAATCAAAAGCTCGGAGCTTCTTCCTTTATGACGTTTTTCCCCATGTTATAAATATTTATTTCAGTAGAGAGCCCGTAAATAGGGAGGACGCATCTTTGTGTGGGCATAAAAATGAACCGCGGGAAAACCTGACGGAAAAGGAAGCGAAAATACTTTTTCTTACGGTGCGAAATGAATTTTTTCGGTAGTGCTGTAGGTAAAAAACATTTTCTGCGGCAGACTGAGGCGGTATCATAAACTTATTCATCGACCTTTTTCCGAAAACATTTCCGCTTTTGCATCCGACAAGCGGTATATTCATTGTCAGCCGGAGAATGATTTTGCCTACTTTTGTCGAAACAAAGTTAGGTCTGCGAAGCTATGCCGACTGAATGTTTCATTGAAACAAAAATAATAATGTTAGCGTCTTACTGTAATCTTTAAAATACTTATCAAAATAAAAAATCCATTGTACAAACCTTTACGGCTTATACAATGGATTCATTTTATCTTACTGTTCCTCACTCAGTGCCTCCACAAGCTCTCTCATTCCCTCTATGGGACTTACATTTTTAAGCTTGTAGGAGATATAGGGACTGGTTTTGGCGGCACTTATCATAGCCTTACCGCGGAGCTTATGGCCTACGGCGATTATGAACTGAGGCTTCAGCTCATTTACGAAAGCTAAAAGCATAGTATTCTGCTGCTTGATTTCGTAAATACCGAGCTTTGCCGCCTTTGAACGGAGAAGAGCTACCTCTACGAGACCCTCTACAGCCTTTGGCGGTTCACCGAAGCGGTCGATAAATTCGTCGAGAACATCCATAGCATCCTCTCTCGTTTCTATCTCCGCTATTCTCTTATACATACCGATACGGTTTTTGACTGAGTCGATGTAATTTTCGGGAATGTGAGCATCGACTGAAATATCGATAAGACATTCCTGCTTTTCCTTTACCTCGATGCCTGTCTTTTCCTCTTCGATGGTTTCCGAAAGGATCTGCAGATACATATCGTAGCCTACAGCCTCCATATGTCCGTGCTGCTGTGCGCCTAAAACATTACCTGCACCTCTTATTTCCAGATCACGCATGGCGATTCTGAAGCCTGAGCCGAATTCGGTAAATTCCTTTATGGCAGAGAGCCTTCTCTGAGCGATTTCGCTGATTTCTCTGTTTTTATTATAGGTGAAATAAGCGTAGGCGCGGCGCGAGCTTCTGCCCACACGGCCTCTTATCTGATGTAGCTGCGCCAGACCCATTTTATCTGCATCCTCGATAATGAGAGTGTTTGCGTTAGGCACATCTACACCCGTTTCGATGATAGTAGTGCAAAGAAGAATGTCTATTTCATTTTCTAAAAGCTTTCTCCATATCTCGCTCAGGTCATCCTCACTCATTTTACCGTGGCCGATACCTATTCTCGCGTCGGGCAGATATTTTCTTATCTCTGCGGCCCGTCTTTCGATGGATTCCACACGGTTATGGAGATAGTAAACCTGACCGCCGCGTCTTATTTCTCTTTCCATAGCCTCGGCTAAAATCTCCATATCCTGAGGTACCACATAGGTCTGAACAGGGTATCTGCCTACGGGCGGAATTTCCAGAACGGACATATCCCTTATGCCGGTCATAGCCATATTAAGAGTACGGGGAATAGGTGTAGCCGAAAGGGTAAGAACATCCACGAGAGGAAACTTCTCTTTCAGCTTTTCCTTCTGTGCTACGCCGAAGCGCTGCTCCTCGTCGACGATGAGAAGACCTAAATCCTTGAACTCCACGCTTTTGGCGATAATGGAGTGAGTGCCGACGATAATGTCTATACTGCCCCTTTTGAGGGCTTTTTTTATTTTCGTTCTGTCCGACTGACTGCGGAAGCGTGAGAGCATATCTATCTCTATGGGGAAGCCGTCGAAGCGCTTTTTTATGGTCTGAAAATGCTGGAAGGCGAGTATGGTGGTGGGAACGAGGATAGCGCACTGCTTTCCGTCAGCGACGCATTTGAAGGCGGCACGGAGAGCTACCTCGGTTTTTCCGAAGCCTACATCACCGCAGAGAAGACGGTCCATAGGACTCGGCCTTTCCATATCACGCTTGATTTCGTTTACAGCCTCGAGCTGGTCTTCCGTTTCCTCGAATTCGAAGCGCCTCTCGAAGTCATTCTGCATATCCATATCGGGGGAGAAGGCGAAGCCCTGAGAGTTAAGTCTCGCCGAATAAATCTTCGTAAGCTCCGCTGCCATATCCTTGACTGCGCTTTTTACTCTGGAACGGGTTTTCTTCCATTCGTCGCTTCCGAGACGGTTGAGCTTTATTACCTTGTCGGTATCCTTAGGCGAAATGTATTTGGCGATAAGGTCGAGCTGTGTTACGGGCAGATAAAGCACATCGGTGCCCCGGAAATTTATTTTTATAAAATCCTTTATCTTGCCCCCTACGGTCATAGTGGTTATTCCGTCGAAAATACCGATGCCGTGAACGGCGTGAACTACATAATCGCCCCGTGATATTTCTTCGAGAGAGGTTATTCCTTTTTTTCCTCTGAAGGCGGGATTAACCTTTCTCTGCTGCTTTTCTACAGCTCTTCCGTAGGTGAACAGGGCAAACTTAAGAGCGTTATATTCTATGCCTGAAGAAACACTGCCTGAAATAACGCTGACGGTTTTTTCGGGAAACTCTGCAGGAATTACGGGAAAATAGTGACTTTTTATGCCTTCCGTTTCCAGATCGTAGGCGAGCTCCTTGGCACTTTTTTCCGTGCCTGCCATAATAACACAGGTAAATCCCAGCTTCATCAGCGGCTCCAAATCCTCCATAAGGAAGGAGAGAGTGCCGTCCCAACGGGAAAGAAGAGAGGCATTTATGCTTACGAGAGCCTTTACGGGAGTGTCAAAGGAGCCTCGGGCAAGGTTATCCATATAGACAGTACCGCTGGTTTCGTAGTAATTCAGTATCTCATTCCAGGAAAGAATGAAGGTATCAAGACCTTTGGTGAGTATACCCTCCTCGAACATAGCCTTGATGTCCTCGGTCATAAGAGCAGAAACGGAATTGAACCGCTGCTTTACCGAGGAGCTTTCGCATACGAAAATAAGGCTGTCCTGCATATAGTCGAAAACAGTTTCCTTTTCGCTGTAGGCGAGGGATATATATTTATCGTTTGCCACGCTTATAAAGTGGCTGAGCTTTTCTATGTCTTGGCTTATGAGGGCCTTGGCCTTTACGCTTCCTTTTCCCTTTACAGAGGGGAGAAAATCCTCGAGGCGCCTTTTCATTTCCTCCGTCGAATCGAAAAGAACCTCGCGTGAGGGAGTGATTTTAACGAAGTCAAGACTTTCCTTTCTTCTCTGACTTTCCGTGTCAAAGGAGGAGACGGAATCTACCGTGTCACCCCAGAATTCTATTCTTACGGGACAGTCATTTCCGGGAGGAAAGATGTCGAGTATACCGCCGCGCAGCGAGAACTGACCCGTACCCTCTACCTGCTCGGTACGGGTGTAGCCTGCGCTTAAAAGAGCGTTGACGGCCTCATGGGTGGAGATTTCCTGAGAAACCTCTATTTTAAAGGAGCGCTTTTCCAGCTCACCTCTCGGTACGGTAATCTGCACGGCAGCCTCTATACTGCAAAGAGCAAGCTTACATTCTCCGTCGAGAATATTTTTCAGCACACCCATTCTTTTCTGCTCAAAGTCGAGAGATTTGCTGTCGCTTTCTCTGAAACGGAAATCACGGGCAGGATAAAGCTGCGCTCCGTCACAGAAGGCAGAAATATCCCTGCACAGCTTAGTTGCCTCGCCCTCGTCGGGACAGATAATAAGCGCTTTTTTACCTGTTTCCTTAACCAGGGAGGAAATGAAGTGCGCTTTGTGTATACGGGAAAGACCTATAACGCCGAAAGGATGTACCCCCCGGCGTATACAGTCTTTTATTTTAAGGTATTCTTCGCTTTGACTGAGGATTTTTTCAAAAGCAGACATAGCAAATCCTCCTTACGGATATTCCGTTAATCTATTATAGTACATTATCCGCTTAAAATAAATACCTTTTTGATAAAAAAAGAGACTGCCTGAGAAATAATTCCGGGCAGTCCTTGAATTCTAATTTATGAAAACTGAAATCAGTCGATGATTTCCATAAGTAAGCTGATGCACTTGTCAACGAGGGCTACGATTTTATCCCAATTATCCGTAATCCAGTCAAATACTACTTCCATTTTTCTTTTTCTCCTTTCTTTTACCTCTTTTCTTATGCTGGAAATATTATACAATAATCGGAAAACAAAGTCAACAAAACAGAGAGGAAACAGTATTTATTATCAGATTTTTAATTTTTTCGGAAAAATTTTGATATATTCGGGGGTATTTTTGCGTAAAGCCTGCAAAAAACGGCATTTTCCCCTGTATAGGTGAGAGACAAAACAAAAACACACAGAAAGGGGTTAATGAACATAGGCAATCTTACATCAAAGGAAAGGCTCTTTTGTACCTATTACTGTATTTCGAGAAACGGCGGTGAGGCGGCGGCAAAGTCAGGCTATATTTTCCCTGAAAAAAGCGCCGCGAGACTGCTTAAGAAAAAAGAGGTAAAGGAAGAAATCGAAAGAAGTGACAGAGAAAAAAGAGCCGCACAGAAGGATATTATATCGGGCTATTACCGTCTCGCCTTCGGCTGCTTTGCCGACGCGGTAAGTCTCCTTTTTAAGGACGAGGTAACTGAGGAAGAAATCAAAAAGATGGACCTTTATAACATATCCGACATTAAAAGAAAAAAGGGCGGAGAGATAGAGATTAAATTTTTCGACCGCCTTAAAGCCCTGGAGCATTTACAGCAGATAAGCTCGCAGGAGGAAAAGGACCCTGCTGAATCTCTTTTCAGAGCGATAGAAAAGGGGGCGGCGGCCTTAAGAGATGATGAAAATGGCTGAAAACAGATTTGAAGCATTTTCGGAGAAGCAGCTTACGGCTCTTTCCTGGTGGCATAAGTCCTCACCTTACAGCAGTCTTGACGGACTAATATGCGACGGAGCCGTAAGAAGCGGAAAGACCACATGTATGTCTCTTTCATTTGTACTGTGGAGCTTTTACGCTTTTGACGACACTTCCTTTGCTGTTTGCGGCAAAACCATTTCCTCTCTGAGGAGGAACATAACCGTTTCTCTTGTTCCTACTCTCAGAGCCCTTGGCTTTGATTGCAGAGAGAAGATAAGTCAGAATCTCATCGAAATCTCTTATAAAGGCCGTACAAACCGTTTTTATCTTTTCGGCGGCAGAGACGAAAGCTCTGCTTCTCTGATACAGGGTATGACCCTCGGCGGTGTTCTTTTAGACGAGGTGGCGCTTATGCCGAGATCCTTCGTAGAGCAGGCGCTGGCACGATGCTCTCTCAGCGGCTCGAAATTCTGGTTCAACTGTAACCCCGAAAACCCGAAGCATTGGTTTTATGAGGAGTGGATAAAGAAGGCAAGGGAAAAGAACTGTCTTTATCTCCACTTTCTTATGAAGGACAACCCCTCTCTTTCTCCTAAGGTTATAAAGCGCTATGAGCGTCTTTACAGCGGAGCCTTTTACGAACGCTTCGTTCTGGGAAGATGGGTATCCGTTGACGGCCTCGTTTACGGCGAGGCGGCAAAGGGAAAATATACCTGCACACCTCCGACGGAGAACTTCGAAAAGCACTACATTTCCTGTGACTACGGTACGGTAAATCCTACCTCTATGGGTCTGTGGGGACTTTACGGGGGAAAATGGTACAGATTTGACGAGTATTATTACGCTTCACGCCTGGAGGGCAGACAGCTCACCGATGAAGAATACTATGAAAAGCTGTGCGAGCTGGCAGGAAGCAGGAAAATCGAGGGTGTGGTAATCGACCCCTCTGCCGCCTCCTTTGCCGAATGTATAAGGAGAAAAGGAAAATACAGGGTTATTCCGGCTAAAAACGATGTGGTTTCGGGTATAAGAAGGGTCCATAGTGCCTTTAAGGAAGGAAAGATCCTTATTTCACCGGTGTGCGTGGATTCAATCAAGGAATTCTCCCTTTACAGATGGGATGAAAAAGCGGCCGGAGATACACCGAGGAAGGAAAACGATCACGCTATGGACGATATAAGATATTTTGTCTCTACCGTACTTGCCGACGGAAGCAGCGGGGGCTTTTTTGCCCTTGCTGCGGCAAGAGAATAAAATTATTTGTCCGACGGACAAAAGAAAGGAGAATATTTTGGCATTAGGAAAACGCAAAAAAGCATCTGAAATCAGAGAAGTAGTCGCTGTTCCGCAAACGGGAAGCACAGCTCATCCCTTTTCGTCGCTTTCCTCATATATGCCCTCGTCACCTGTAGATACCCGTCTTTATGCGGGGCTTAGGGAGGCAGTGCCTGTAATCGATGCGGCCATAAGCAAGCTTGTCCGTCTGCTGGGTGAGTTCAGAGTTGTCTGTGACGATGCGGCGGCTCAAAAGGAGCTTACATATTTTCTCGAAAATGTAAATGTAGGCGGAACAAGACAGGGCATCAGCGCTTTCGTGGGAACCTTTTTCGAGCAGCTTCTTACCATGGGTACTGCCGTAGGCGAGATGATTACCGATTCCTCGACCATTACCCATCTTTTTAACAGCTCACTTGACAGCGTTTATCTCTCTGAGGGTAAAAATCCTCTCGACATAGTGATAAACGCCGAAAGCTCAAAGGGACAGTTCGTTCCCGTCAGATATCCTGAGCTTATCCTTCTTTCCGTGCATAATCCCGAGCCGGGAAAAATCTACGGCACCTCTGTGCTTAAGGGTCTTCCCTTTGTAAGCGATGTGCTTTTAAAGATTTTCAATACTCTGGGTCTCAACTGGGAAAGAGTGGGAAATGTCCGCTTCGCCGTTACCTACAAGCCTCAGAACGACACTATCGATAAGGCTTATGCTCAGGAAAGAGCTGTTCAGGTAGCCAAGGAATGGAGCAATGCCATGAAGTCGGGCGGTCCCGTAAAGGATTTTGTAGCCGTAGGGGATGTAAGCATAAAGGCTATAGGTGCCGATAATCAGATTCTTGACAGTGAAATCCCCGTAAGACAGCTTCTCGAGCAAATAGTGGCAAAGCTCGGTATACCGCCTTTTCTTCTCGGTCTCAATTGGTCGACCAGTGAAAGGATGAGCTATCAGCAGGCGGACATTCTTACCAGCGAAATAGATTCCTACCGAAGAGAAATTACTCCCGTCATAAACCGCATCTGCAGAACCTTTCTCAGTATGCACGGCTACGGATGTGATTTCAGAGTGGAATGGGATAACCTTACCCTGCAGGATATTTCTCTTATGGCGCAGAGTGAGCTTTACAGAGCTCAGACAGACCGCATTTACCATGAAATAGGAGGTGAAAAGGATGAATATGACGATTGAAAAAGAGCTTGAGCTTATAAACGGCTACACCCGTTCTACTCTTTCTGCCGAGGATGTGTATATCTTTTCCGTCACTCTCTGCGACAATGAGGTGGACAGAGATTTCGAGCGCTTCAGTACAGAAAGCCTCGCCCTTTTAGGTGAGCTCTTTAAGGGAAAAACAGGTATTTCGGACCACAGCATGCGCTCAGCGGATCAGAGGGCGAGGATATTCAGAACCTATACCGAAAAGCAGCCGGGTAAAAAAACCTCCTGCGGTGAGGATTACACGGCTCTCAAGGCCAGAGCATATATGCTCCGTACCGACGAGAATGCTTCTCTCATCAAAGAAATAGAGGGCGGCATAAAAAAGGAGGTAAGCATAGGCTGTGCTATGAAGGATTGCCTTTGCTCTGTCTGCGGAAAGGATATGAAAAGGCATCTGTGCGAGCATATCAAGGGAAAGCTCTACGGCGACAAGCTTTGTCACGGAATCCTTAAAAATCCCACAGATGCGTATGAATGGTCCTTTGTGGCCGTGCCTGCTCAGAGAAATGCAGGTGTAACCAAAGCTTTCAACAAGGAGGAAAAAAGAGAAAAAATGACCATAGAGAAATTTAAAAATCTCAAGGAAGACACACTTATTACAGCCGAGGAGCTTGAAAGCCTCAAGGCACATATCGGCTCTCTCGAAAATCTTGCCTCAGAGGGCAGGGCATACCGTGAGCATCTTATTTCGGAAATAAAAAGGTACGCTCTTATCATTATGCCCACAGTAAACCTTTCAGCCTTTATAAAGGGCTGTGACTGTATGGATATCGGTGAGGTTAAAAGCCTTTGCAAATCTCTCAGAGAGCAGGCTGACAGCCGTATCCCCGCAGCACCTCAGCTCGCACCCGTAAAGGAAACACACAGTAGCGATAATTCATATTTTAAAATCTAAGGAGGAAACATAATGGATAATTATTTTGACGGCTTCGAAAGAAAGGAAGTCACTTTAATCTCAACTCAGGATGTAAAAAAAGGTGAGGTGGTGGAGTTTCTGGACTCCTACACCGTAGACAAATCTCACAGCGGAGTTAACTTCATTGGTGTATGCACCTATGCACATAAATACAATGCCAGCGTTCAGCTTAAAGGCTATACCAAAGTTAAATATACGGGTACGGCTCCTCAGTGCGGCTATGAAAAGCTCGTCGGCGACGGTAACGGCGGCGTAAAGGTCGCTGATAACGGCAGATATATTCTCGTTACCGATGTAGACAATGTGAACGGCATCTGCGGAATCATACTTTAATTTTAAGGAGGAAAGAATAATATGGCAGCATTTGATAATATCAGACTCGAAAAGGGTCTTTATACCACAGGAAAATCCTTTACTCAGGCTCTCGAAAGCATTGACCCCAGCGAAAACTACAAGGGCACCTCGCTCGAAGGCCTCGATGCCTATCAGAGACAGCTCAAGCGCTTCGATATCAAGGTAGGCGGCAGAAACAGTGACTCCATCGAAAAGTTCTTCAGAACCACAGACTCTGCGGCGCTTTTCCCCGAGTATATTTCCAGAGCCGTTCATCAGGGCTTTACGGAAAACGATATGGTTTCCCGTATGGTAGCTACTACTACGGAAATCGACTCTCTTGACTACCGTTCTCTCGGAATCGATAATACGAAAAGAGAGAACTATATGACTCCGATTTTTGAGGGAACACATATTCCCGAAACAAGAGTTTCCGTAAAGGAAAATCTCGTCAAGCTCAAAAAAATCGGCAGAATGATTACCTCCTCCTATGAGGCGATCAAATTCCAGCGTCTCGACCTTTTCACCGTAGCTCTCAAGCAGATCGGCTATTCCATCGCAATGTCAGAATTTTACAGCGCTCTCGAGGCTCTTCTTGTCGGTGACGGAAGCGGTAAGGATATCCAGGTAATCACTGTGGAAAACAGCGGTGAATTTACCTATAATGACCTTCTTAAGCTCTGGTCGTCCTTCGACGAGTTCAAGCTTACAACTCTCATTATGTGCAACGGTATGCTTTCAAAGGTTCTCAGGATGGAGGAGTTCAGAGACTCAGCGGCAGGTCTCAGCTTCCACGGCACAGGCAAGCTTATTACACCCTTCGGTGCAGAGATTATTTCCTTCCCCGGTCAGGAAGATGAAAGCATTGTAGCTATCGATAAGTCAGCCGCCCTCGAGAGAGTACAGGCAGGCGGTATCGTAACCGATTTCGATAAGCTTATCGACAGACAGCTCGAAAGAGCCGCCGTAACGGTAACCGTAGGCTTTGCGAATATTTACAGCGATGCGGCGAAAATGCTCAGCTCATACTGATGAGGTGAAGGTATGCCTGATGTCAGCGATGTACTTTCCTGTCTGATGAAATATGCTGATTTAGCGACCTATTTTCCCGAACAGCTTCAGAACTACTGCGAAAGGGGACTTAAATGGGTAGAGGATAATCTGAAGCCCGGTGCCGATAAGGAGAGTCCCCTTATCGTACCCACAGCGGCTGCTGTTGCCCACTATTACTTTTTTCTTACACGCTTTTCGGAAACGGATAAATACGAGGCTTATACTGCAGGTGATATGACCGTGAGACGAAACATAGAAAAAGAGATGAGCTTCGAGGTCCGTATAAGGGACGAAGCGTTAGCGGCCGCTAAAGAAATTCTCAGAGACGGAGGCTTTTTATTCCGTGGAATTTGAGCTTACCGTAAAAAACAAGCTTTTCGAAAAGCTGGGAGTCAAAATCACCGTATCTAACGGAGAGAACACCGTTATTTTCAACGGATTTCTTCAGCCCTTAAGATACAAAAATAAAATATATCTCAGCGGTGTTCCTACAGAGCTCGGCTATGACGGACTTAATAAGTATCTGCTTATTGCACCGTGTGAGGTGGGAGAGAGCTGGCTCGAGAACAAGGAGTATACCATTCAATGTGAAGGCAACACATTTTCTACAGATCACTGCGAGCCTGTTTATTTGGGAAAGAATATTCTTTATTACTGGGCTATAGTCCATAAGGAGGGGTAATATGCAGTCAGCGACAGCACTTATCGATTCTTTTATAATAAGGATTACCGAATCTGAGCTTCTGAGTGATTCCTGCTGTGCCATAAGAGCCTATGAAAGTAAAAACCTGCCTGTTCCCATAAGAAAGACATATTTTTCTTTTTCGGCAGCGGAGAATAAGCTTTATTATTCCTTTGATACCGACGGCACTAAAAAGGAAATAAACAGCGTAAAAATTTCAGTCAACTGCTTTATTCCTCTCGAGCTTTCACCTGCTGTAATATATACTCTCACGGAAACGGTTATGGATATGCTTATGAAGGGAAATAAGGATATTATCGGCTTGACTGTGGGAAGGATAGAGTTTGACAATGATGTGAATGCTTTCCGCATAAACAGCGAAATTCATTTTCAGACAGAAAAAAAGGTATAAAAAACCGAGCCGTATCCTAAAAAGGGTACGGCTCTTGCTAATGAAGGCTTTAAGTGATATAATAGTCTTATGAAAGGAGAGAGAAGAATGGAAATACTTATTGTGCGACACGGCGACCCCGATTATGTCAGAGATTCTCTTACTTACAAGGGAATAGAGGAGGCGAGGCTTTTAGCCGAAAGACTTTCAAAGACAGAGATCACGGATTTTTACTGCTCACCCTTGGGCAGAGCGCAGAAAACAGCATCCTATACTCTCGAAAGGGTCGGCAGAACAGCCGAAACTCTTCCCTGGCTTACGGAGTTTGAGGGAAGGGTGCGTCAGGGCCTTTTTATGAAAACTGCCTGCTGGGACAGACTTCCCTCCTATTGGACGGCTGAGCCTGACTATTATTCCTATGAGCGCTGGCACAGAGTAAAGCTTATGAAAAAGGGCGGGGTATATAAGCAGTATAAGCAGGTATGCGACGGGGTAGATGAGCTTTTGAAAAAGTACGGCTATTGCCATAAGGGAAAAATCTTCCGCGTGGAGAAGGAGAGTCACGCCCGTATAGTTCTTTTCTGTCATTTCGGAGTAGAGTCCGTAATCCTTTCTCATCTTTTCGGTATATCGCCTATGATTATGTGGCATAACTTCGTAGCACTTCCCACCTCGGTGACGCGTCTGGCTACCCAGGAAAGGGAGAAGGGGACTGCGATTTTTACCTGCATACAGTACGGGGATTTAAGCCATCTTTATGCGGGAGACCATGAGCCTTCCTTCCAGGCCAGATTCTGCGAGTGCTACTCGGATAAGACAAGACACTGACTGTCAGTATATGAAAACAGCGAAATCCACCGTTACATCGAGACTGTCAAAGGATAAAAGCTTTTCCTTGTCTCTGTCGCTTGTACGGTAATAATAAGGGGTCATTCTGAAAAGAGCATCTATATCCTCACGGGAGGAGAGATGTATTTTTTCGGTGACCTTTCTTTTTTCTTTTATGACGAGGTTTTCGGTTTCCGGAGGCCTTTCGTCGTTTTTATAGGGTGTGTCATAAAGGATTTCCTTAAGCTCGAAAAGATGGTTTTCACCTGCGACTGCGGTAATGAGCGTACCGCCGTCCTTGATTATCCTCGAAAACTCCCTTTCGTGGAAGGGTGCGAAAAGATGAAAGGCGATGTCTGTGCTTTTGTCCTTTAAGGGGATACGGGAAAGATTGGCGACAAAGTATTCACAGCCGTTTTTCCTTTTGGCGGCGAGACGGACCATTTCCTTTGAGATGTCAAAGCCGTACATTTCACATTCGAAGGCTTCCTTGATTTTATGGGAGTAATAGCCCTCTCCGCAGCAGATGTCGAGAATACGCGGACAGGGAATGTTCTTTTCCTTTATTATGCTTATCAGCTCTTTTACGAGAGAATCAAAGTAGCCCTTTTCGAGAAATGACCTTCTGGAAACTGCCATATCCTTGTTATCGCCGATAAGTGAGCCGTTTTTACGGGCGCCTGCTATGAGATTTACATAGCCTTCCTTTGCTCTGTCGAAGCAGTGGCCCTTTTCGCAGCGGAGGCTTCTGCCGTCTTCCTTTAATTCTTCTGCACATACGGGGCAGATAATACTGTTCATTCAATCACCTGAAAATTAAAATATATGTTAATTATAATCAAAAAATTCAGCCTGTCAAATAAAGTGAAATAACCACTTGAATTTTACCTTTATTTGGTATATAATAATATCAACAATTAAACCAAAGGAGGAAAAACATTATGACAATGGCAGAATTCTGGGCAAAGTTTGACGAGTTTTTCACAAAGTTATGGAACTGGGTATACGAGCTTGTTTGCGAGAAATTCGATGAAGAGCCCAACGAAGATTTTTATGTTGACACAATGTTTCCCGAAGAGAAATAATTAAACATCACGGCTGTTTCCGAGGAGACAGCCTTTGTTTTTGAAAGGTCAGGCTTTATGATAAAAGAATATCTTGAAATAGGAAAAATAACCTCTACCCACGGTATAAAGGGCGAGGTCAAGGTTCAGCCCTGGTGCGACAGCGTGGATTTTATGAAAAAGTTCCGTACTCTTTATCTTGACAAAAAGGGTGAAAAGGCTATCAAGGTAAAGGTAAGGCAGGGCGGAAATATGGCTATAATGAAAATCGAAGGCGTGGATACTCCCGAGGAGGGAAATAAGCTGCGCAACCGTATTCTTTATATCAAGCGCACCGATGCCGTTTTACCCGAGGGTTTTTATTTTATGCAGGAGCTTTTCGGTTGCAGGGTTATTGATGCCGACGACGAAAGCAAAACTTACGGTACCCTTACGGATGTGAGCGAAACGGGTGCCAACGATGTATGGCACATTAAAAACGGTGAGGGTGAGGAATATCTTATCCCTGCCATACCTTCCGTGGTTATAGATGTGAATGTGGCTGAGGACATAGTAAAAATACGCCCTCTGAGAGGAATTTTTGACGATGAAGATTGATATACTTACCCTTTTTCCCGAGATGTGCGAGGCTGTTCTTTCCGAGAGTATCATCGGAAGGGCAAGACAGGAGGGAAAGGTAGAAATTAACTGTATACAGATAAGAGATTACTCCAAGGATAAGCATAACCGCGTGGACGATGCTCCCTACGGAGGGGGTACGGGTATGATTATGCAGGTTCAGCCTGTATATGACTGCTTTGAAGCGCTCTGCGAAAAAAGGGGAGTGAGACCTCATCTTATTTTTATGTCACCCCAGGGTAAGACTCTTACTCAGAAGAGGGTAAAGGAGCTTTCGCAGATGGATAATATAGCTGTTCTCTGCGGACATTATGAGGGCATAGACGAGAGGGTTATCGAGGAAATCGTAGACGAGGAAATATCTATAGGCGATTATGTGCTTACGGGAGGCGAGCTTCCCGCGCTCGTTTTAGCCGACAGTATTTCCCGTATGCTTGACGGGGTGCTGGCAAATGAGGACGCCTTTACCGACGAAAGCCACTATAATTCTCTGCTGGAATATCCTCAGTATACGAGACCTTACGAGTGGCACGGACGGACTGTTCCCGATATACTGTTATCAGGACACCATAAAAACATAGAAAAGTTCCGTCGAGAAAAATCTCTCGAAAGAACCTATCTGCGCCGTCCTGATATGCTCTCCAAGGCGGAGCTTTCTAAAAAGGATATCGAACACCTCCGTGAGTACAAAAAAGCTCTTAAAAGTGAGGAAAAAGAATAAAAATAACCTTTTAATTGTGCATACTGCTTTCTATGTAAAATATTTTGTGGTTATTTTGCACAAAAACAAACCTTGATTTTTATTGATGTTTAGTCTTGCAACCAAAATCTTTTAAAGTACGTTTTAACCATTGACGAAGAAAAGTTTTGTGGTATAATATATAGCGACACTCAAAAGAAAAATTTATGTGTGGGAGATATAGATATGTTTGTTAAAGATGTAAAAGTTCAGAATCAGGTTGGTCTTCACGCTCGTCCTGCTACCTTCTTCATCCAGAAGGCAAATGAATTCAAATCATCCATCTGGGTTGAAAAGGAAGAAAGAAGAGTAAATGCAAAGAGCCTTCTCGGTGTTCTCTCTCTCGGTATTATGGGCGGTACAGACATCCGTATCATCGCCGGTGGTTCCGACGAAGAACAGGCTGTTGAAGAGCTTGTTAAGCTTGTAGAGTCAGGCTTCACAGAATAATTATTATCTGATATCTGAAAAGTTCGGTTTTATGCCGGACTTTTTTGTTTTTCCGTAAATCCTTTTCAGTGGTTTTTCAGAGACAGTACTGCCGTTCCTTTTTTTGCTGTCAGGGTGTTATGCTATGCTGAAAAAATCCTTTGTCAACTCTTCCTTTTTCCGGGAAGGCTTATGCGGATTCCCTGCCCTGTGTAAGGTATAGGAAAGCATATATTTTTATATAGAAAAAAGTATAAAAAAATCTTATTTACGGGCGTTTTTTCTTCCTTAAACAGTTGAAATTTTGTCGAAAAAATGTTATGATTAACCGAATGGACTGTGTTGGTGTTTTATGAACTTAAATACAGGAGAAATATGGAGTTTTTTAAGCTTAAACCTCAACGCCCAAAAACTATTTTTCAGAGAAAGGATCATAGATGTATGAAGTACAGTTATTATCCAGGTTGTACCTTACGAACAAAGGCAAAAGACCTTGACACCTATGCGAGAAAATCCGCAAAGGTTCTCGGCTTTGAGCTCGAGGAGATCGAAAACTGGCAGTGCTGCGGCGGCGTGTATCCCTTAAGCAGCGATGAAATCGCCAGCAAGCTTTCTTCCGTCCGTGCTCTTAACGAGGCTAAAGTCAAGGGTCAGGAACTCGTTACCCTCTGCTCTGCCTGCTATCATGTACTCAAAAGAGTTAACGACGATATGCAGAATGTAGAGGATATCCGAGTAAAGGCAAACAACTACATGAAGCTCGAAGAGCCCTATTCAGGCGAAGCACAGGTTCTTCATTTCCTCGAAGTTCTCCGTGACAGAATAGGTTTTGACGAGCTTAAGAAAAAGGTTGTTAATCCTCTCACCGGTAAAAAAATAGGCGCTTATTACGGTTGTCTTCTTCTCAGACCGGGCAATATTTTAGGATTTGATAATCCCGAAAACCCCACAATCATCGAAGACTTTATCCGTGCCTTGGGTGCTGAGCCTGTTATCTATCCTTACCGTAACGAATGCTGCGGCGGATACATTTCTCTTAAAGCAAAGGATCTTGCCTCGAAAATGTGCGACAACATTATGGACAGCGCAGCAGGCTTCGGTGCAGATATGCTCATCACAGCCTGTCCTCTTTGCCAGTATAATCTTACCAAAAACTCCAAGGCTACAGTTCCCGTGTACTATTTCACGGAAATTTTGGCTGAGGCATTAGGTGTGAAAGGGGAGGAAGAATAATGAGCCACGCAAACAACAAAACAGCAGCGGCTAAAATCGCCGAAATCAGCGGTACTAACCCTCTTAAATGTATGAAGTGCGGCAAATGCTCTGCTTCCTGTCCCGCTTTCGATAAAATGGACATCAAACCTCATCAGTTTGTATCCTATGTAGTAAACGAAGATATTGATGCTCTTGCCAAATGTGAATCTCTCTGGTACTGCCTTTCCTGCTTCGCCTGTGTGGAAAGATGCCCCAGAGATGTTAAGCCCGGTAAGATTGTCGACGCGGCCAGACAGATGGTTGTAAGACAGAAGGGCGGAAATTATCTTTCAGCTAACGAAATCCCCGCACTTATCGATGACGATGTTCCTCAGCAGCTTCTCGTAAGTGCTTTCAGAAAATTCAGGAGGTGAGTAAATGAACGGAATAGGCGTTTTCGTCTGCCATTGCGGCAGTAACATCGCAGCTACGGTAGACGTTAAAAAGGTTGTTGAAATGGCTAAGCTTGAGCCGGGCGTAGTACACGCTGAAGAATATCAGTACATGTGCTCCGAGGCCGGTCAGGAAAGAATAGCCAAGGCTATCAGAGAAAAGAAGCTTTCCGGTATCGTTGTCTGCTCCTGTTCACCCCGTATGCACGAAACCACTTTCAGAAAGTGCGCGGAAAAAGCAGGTCTTAACCCCTATATGGTAGAAATTGCTAACCTTCGTGAGCAGTGCTCCTGGGTACACAAGGACATTAACGAGGGTACCGAAAAGGCAGTTATCCTCACCAGAGCAGCTATCGCAAAGGTAAGCCTCAATACCTCTCTTTATGCAGGTGAAAGCGGCGTTACAAAGAGAGCGCTCGTTATCGGCGGCGGTATCGCAGGTATTCAGACAGCTCTCGACATCGCAGATGCAGGCTACGAGGTAGACATCGTAGAAAAGACTCCCTCCATCGGCGGTAAGATGGCACAGCTTGATAAAACCTTCCCCACTCTTGACTGCTCCGCCTGTATCCTTACACCGAAAATGGTTGACGCAGCAGCACACGAAAAGATCAATATCTATTCCTACAGTGAGGTAGAAAAGGTATCGGGCTTCGTCGGCGACTTCACCGTTGACATCCGTAAAAAGGCAAGATATGTCAATATGGACAAATGTACAGGCTGCGGTGCCTGTATGGAAAAATGCCCCAGCAAAAAGGCTCTGAGTGAATTTAACAGCGGTCTCAGCACCCGCCCTGCCATCTACACTCCCTTCGCTCAGGCGATACCCAATGTTCCCGTAATCGATCCCTCTCAGTGCTTAAAGCTTAAAAATGACAAATGCGGTCTCTGCGAAAGAGTTTGCCAGGCAGGAGCCATCGACTATAAGCAGGAGGACGAAATCGTAACCCGTAAGTACGGTGCTATCGTAGTAGCTACAGGCTTTGAGGTAATCAAGCTCGATAATTACGATGAATATGCTTACAGTCAGAGTAAGGACGTTATCACTTCTCTTGAACTCGAGAGAATTATGAACGCTGCAGGTCCTACCAAGGGTCACCTCGAGCGTCTCTCAGACGGTAAAGCTCCCAAAAATATCGTATTTATCCAGTGTGTTGGCTCGAGATGTGCAGACGGCAAGGGTAAGAGCTATTGCTCAAAGATCTGCTGTATGTATACAGCTAAGCACGCTATCCTTATAAGAGATAAATATCCCGATGTAAACGTAACAGTATTTTACATCGATGTGCGTACACCCGGTAAGAACTTCGATGAATTCTACAGACGAGCAGTCGAGGAATACGGAGTTAATTACGTTAAGGGCCAGGTAGGTAAGGTCACTCCCGAGCCTAACGGTAAGCTTACCGTTCACGGTGTAGACCTTCTCGATAATAAGCAGCTTAAGGTTGAAGCGGATATGGTTGTTCTTGCGGCAGCTATCGAGCCCTCTCCTGAGGTAAGAAATATCGCTACAATGCTTACTGCAAGTATCGATACAAATAACTTCATAACAGAAGCTCATCCGAAGCTCCGTCCCGTAGAATCACCTACAGCAGGCGTATTCCTTTCAGGTATTTGTCAGGGACCGAAGGATATTCCCGAAACCGTTTCACAGGCAGGTGCCGCAGCAGTTAAGGTTATCGGTCTTCTCGCTAAAGATAAGCTTCTCACCAATCCCTGTACGGCTAAGGCTGACGAGCTTCTCTGTAACGGCTGCAGCGCTTGCTTCAATGTCTGTCCTTACGGTGCTATCAGCTATGAAGACAAGCTTATCAATGACCACGGTGTAAGAGAAACACGCCGCGTAGCCGTTGTAAACAATGCTCTTTGCCAGGGCTGCGGTGCTTGTACCGTTACCTGTCCCTCAGGTGCTATGGACCTTCAGGGCTTCTCAAACAGACAGATTATCGCGGAGGTGGATGCTATATGTCGATAAATCAGGAATTTAAACCGAAAATAGTCGCATTCTGCTGTAACTGGTGCAGTTATGCAGGTGCTGACCTTGCCGGCGGCAGCAGACTTTCCTACCCCGCCGATGTAAAGATTATCCGTGTTCCCTGTTCCTGCAGAGTAAACCCTATGTTTATTCTCCGTGCCTTCGAAAGAGGCGCTGACGGTGTTATTATCTGCGGCTGTCATCCCGGCGACTGCCATTACAGTACAGGTAACTATTATGCCAGAAGAAGAATGACTCTTCTCTTCTCAATGCTCGATTATCTCGGTATCGAAAAGGAAAGAACCCGTGTAGAATGGGTATCTGCAGCAGAAGGTGTTAAGTTCTCCACCACTATGAATGAATTTGTTTCGGCTGTCCGTGAGCTCGGTCCGAACAGAAGATTGGGGGATTTAAGATGCAAAGATTAATAGACAGAATGAAAGAGCTTTTAGCTGACGGTACAGTTCAGCGTGTACTCGGTTGGAAGCAGGGAGATCTCGGTTATAATCCCGAACCCCATTACTTTAACAGCGCAGAGGAGCTTGACGAGTTCATCTACGACGGCTTCTGCGGTGCTAACCTCAGCAAATATATGATAAAGGGCTCAGAGCTCGAGGGTAAAACTCTCGTTCTCCTTAAGCCCTGCGATACCTACTCCTTTAATCAGCTCATCAAGGAGCACAGAGTAGACCGTGAAAAGGCTTACATCATCGGCGTAGGCTGTAAGGGTAAGCTTGACATCGAAAAGATCAAGGCTCAGGGCATAAAGGGTATCACAGCTGTTAAGGGCGCTGAAATCAGCGGCGACTGTGACGAGCTTACGGTAGAAACCGTTTACGGCGAAAAGAAGGTAGCCTATAAGGATGCGATGCTCGAAAGATGCCATGTATGTAAGGGTAAGGAGCATAAGATTTATGACGAGCTTCTTCTCGACAGCGTTGACACCTGTGACGGCGACCGCTTCGAATGTGTAGATGAACTTGACAGCCTTACTCCCGAGGAAAAGTTTAATTTCTTCCGTAAGGAGCTTTCTAAGTGTATCAGATGTAACGCCTGCCGTAATGTCTGCCCCGCCTGCTCATGCAGAAAGTGTGTGTTCGATTCTAATAAATTCGACTCGGCACAGAAGGCAAATGTGGACCCCTTTGAAGAAAGTATGTTCCACATTATCCGTGCTTTCCATGTAGCCGGCAGATGCACTGACTGCGGTGAATGCAGCCGTGTATGTCCTCAGGGTATTCCTCTTCACCTCTTTAACAGAAAGTTCATCAAGGACATCAATGAATTCTACGGTGAATTTATAGCAGGTGAGGATGCAGAGACCAAAGGACCTCTTACCGATTTTACATTAGATGATATTGAACCGGGCGAAAGGAGATAAGAAAATGAAAAAGTTTTTAAAATCAGACCTTAACGCTCTTCTTGATATTATTAGTGAAAAGGAAAGAATTTATCTTCCCGTTTCTGAAGCAGGTCAGACAAACTACGCTATATATAATGAAAACAGCAAGGTTGATCTTGATACTCTCAAAACCGTAAAGAGCGCCAAGGAGGTATTCTTTCCTCAGAGCGAAACTCTTTACACCGCCTTTATGGACGGCAAAAAAATCCGTATCGCACAGGAAGAGCTCGAAAAAGAAGAGTTTGTTCTTTTCGGTGTAAAGGCCTGCGATGTCAGAGGTATAGAGGTTCTTGACAAGGTTTTCCTTTCAGAGCCCGTTGACTCCTTCTATAAGGCAAGAAGAGACCACGGTGTTATCGTTGCTCTCGCCTGCGGTGAGCCTGAAGAAAGCTGCTTCTGTAAGGCCTTCGGTATCGACTGTGCCGAGCCTGAGGGCGATGTAGCTCTTTATGACTGCGGTGATTATTATTTCTGGGATGTAAAGACAGAAAAGGGTACAGCTCTTACCGAAAAATGTGCTTCTGTTCTCTCCGATGCCGAGGAGGCTCCCGTAAAAGAAAAGCAGGAAGAAATCAGAAAAATCGTTTCCCTTCTTCCTTATATGAATATCTCCCTTGATTCCTGGAAGGGTGCAACTACTGACGAAAAGTTCAATTCCGATGTATGGGAGGAGCTTTATAAGCCCTGTCTTGCCTGCGGCACATGTACCTTCGTTTGTCCCACCTGTCAGTGCTATGACATAAAGGACTATAAAACAAAGAACGGCGTACAGCGTTACCGCTGCTGGGACTCCTGTATGTATTCCGATTTCACTATGATGGCTCACGGTAATAACAGAACAAGTCAGCTTCAGCGCTTCCGTCAGAGATTTATGCACAAGCTTGTTTACTTCCCTGCAAATAACGACGGTATGTTCTCCTGCGTCGGCTGCGGCAGATGTGTCGATAAGTGTCCTGCAGCAGCGAATATTATCAAGGTAATCAAGGCATTTGAAAAGGAGGGCAACAGATAATGTGCGATTGTAAATGTCACGAAAATTATAATCTTGACACACTTGTACCTCTGGTAGGTGTGGTTACGGATATCCGTCAGGAAACTCCCGACGTAAAAACCTTCAGAGTAAATGCTCCCGAAGGCGGAAAGCTTTTCGAGCATATGCCCGGTCAGTGTGCTATGCTTTCAGTTCCCGGTGTCGGTGAGGCTATGTTCTCTATTACCTCTTCACCCACCAATAAGGAATATCAGGAATTCAGCATTAAAAAGTGCGGTGTTCTTACCGATTATCTCCACGAGCTTGAGGTTGGTGACGAAATCACCGTAAGAGGTCCCTACGGTAACGCTTTCCCCGTGGAAACAGAGCTTAAGGGAAAGGACCTTCTCTTCGTTGCCGGCGGTATCGGTCTCGCACCCCTTCGTTCCGTTATCAATTATGTGCTTGATAATCGCGAAAACTACGGCAAGGTAGACATTCTTTACGGCTCCCGTTCCGCTGATGACCTCGTTCAGCTCAAGGAAATCCAGGAAAAGTGGATGAATGCAAAGGATGTAAATGTTTATCTTACCATCGACAGACCCCAGGAGGGCTGGGACGGTCATGTAGGCTTCGTTCCCGCTTATCTTAAGGAGCTTGAGCTTTCAGCGGATAAGACTGTTCTTGTCTGCGGTCCGCCGATTATGATTAAGTTTGTTCTTGCTGCCCTTACTGAAATGGGCTTTTCAAAGGAGCAGGCATATACTACTCTCGAGCTTCGTATGAAGTGCGGCGTAGGTAAATGCGGCAGATGTAACATCGGCTCCAAGTATGTATGTAAGGACGGACCCGTTTTCCGTTGTGACGAAGTAGACGAATTACCCGACGAGTATTAATCTGGAAAGGACATTATAAATATGAGCAATTTAGTAAATGTATATTTTTTCGGTAAAAAGTATGAAGTACCGGGCGAAATGACCATTATGACTGCTATGGAATATGCAGGCTATACTCTCTCCAGAGGCTGCGGCTGCCGTCACGGCTTCTGCGGTGCCTGTGCCACCATTTACAGAATCAAGGGTGACAATACTCTCAGAACCTGTCTTGCCTGTCAGAAGCAGGTTGAGGATGGTATGTATGTAGCATCTATTCCCTTCTTCCCCACAGACAAGAGAATCTACGATATCAACGAGACAAAGCCCACAGAAAAGGTTATGATGGAGCTTTATCCCGAGATTTACAGCTGTATCGGCTGTAATGCCTGCACAAACGCTTGTACTCAGGACCTTAATGTAATGCAGTACATCGCTTATGCACAGAGAGGCGAATACGAGAAGTGTGCTGAGGAATCCTTCGACTGTGTAGCCTGCGGCTGCTGCAGCGTAAGATGTCCTGCAGAAATCTCTCATCCTATGGTAGGTCTTCTTGCCAGACGTATGGTCGGCAAGTACATCGCTCCCGAAACTGAGCATCTTCACACCAGAGTAGAAGAAATCAATAAGGGCGCTTATGATGAGCTTATCGAAAGCATTATGCAAAAGCCCATCACAGAAATGAAAGAACTCTACAATACCAGAGAAATCGAGAAATAAGGAGGGAAAATCCAATGTTTACAGCTGATATGCTCGAATCAATAAAAAAGGTTGAAGCAACCAGAGAAGAAAGAATGAAGACAGAGCCCCGCAGAATGACTGCTGAGGAAAAGGAGACCCTTCTTAAGGAATATCATCCCGACTACCGTGCAGACGGCTTTGCTGAAATCAAGATAGGTCCCAATAAGGGCCAGAAGGCTCCCAAAGAGCTCACAGACCTTCTTCATTCAAACAGCAGACTTTTAAAGACACCGGTTGACCTTTCAAAGGTTGACTATGAAACAGATGTTCTCGTTATCGGCGGCGGCGGTGCAGGCTCATCTGCAGCTATCGAAGCTAACGAAGCAGGCGCTGATGTAATGATCGTTACAAAGCTCCGTATCGGTGACGCCAACACAATGATGGCTGAAGGCGGTATCCAGGCAGCTGACAAGGAAAACGACTCTCCCGTACAGCATTATCTTGATGCTTTCGGCGGCGGTCACTTCGCAGCAAGACCCGAGCTTCTCAGAAGACTCGTTATGGAAGCTCCCGACGCTATCAGATGGCTTAATGACCTGGGCGTTATGTTCGACAAGGAAGAGGACGGCAGAATGGTTACTACCCACGGCGGCGGTACCTCGAGAAAGAGAATGCACGCATGTAAGGACTATTCAGGTGCAGAGATTATGAGAAACCTCCGTGACGAGGTTCTCAACAGAAACATTCCCGTTATCGAATTCACCTCAGCAGTTGAGCTTATCAAGGACGATAAGGGTCAGGTAGCAGGTGCTGTTCTCCTCAATATGGAAACAGGTGACTACCTCGTAGCTAAGGCTAAGACAGTAGTTATCGCTACCGGCGGTGCAGGCAGACTTCACTACCAGAACTTCCCCACCTCAAACCACTATGGTGCTACAGCTGACGGTCTCGTACTCGGCTACAGATGCGGCGCACCTCTTCTTTATCAGGATACTATCCAGTATCATCCCACAGGCGTTGCTTATCCCTCACAGCTTTTCGGTGCTCTCGTAACCGAGAAGGTTCGTTCACTCGGCGCAATGCTTGTTAACAAAGACGGTGAAGCTTATGCTCATCCTCTCGAAACCAGAGACGTTTCCGCATCCGCGATTATCCGTGAATGTGCTAACGGAAGAGGCGTAGATACTCCTCTCGGCAGCGGTGTATGGCTTGACACTCCGATGATCGAAATTCTCGGCGGTGAAGGCACTATCGAAAAGAGAATCCCCGCTATGATGCGTATGTATCTTAACTACGGCATCGATATGAGAAAAGAGCCCATACTCGTTTATCCCACACTTCACTATCAGAACGGCGGTCTTGAAATCGGCGGTGACGGCTTTACCAAGGCTATTCCCAATCTTCTTGTTGCCGGTGAAGCAGTAGGCGGTATCCACGGCAGAAACAGACTTATGGGTAACTCTCTTCTCGACATCATCGTATTCGGCAGAAACGCAGGTAAGGCTGCAGCTGCTAAGGCCAAGAGTGTAGAGCTCGGTGCGATGAATCTTGACCACATCGTTTCTTATGCCAAGGAGCTCGAAGAAGCAGGTCTTGCTACAGATGCAGTATCACCCCTTCTTCTTCCTAAATATGCAAGACACGAAAGATAAGGAGGACTTTTCAAATGCGCGAAATCAGCACAGATATTATCAGAGACACTATTGAAAAGCTTTGTATCGAAGCTAACTGCCACCTTCCCGGTGACGTAAAGTGTGCCATCGAATCCTGCCGTAAGTGTGAAGACGGACTTATTGCTCAGGGTGTTCTCGATGACATCATCGAAAACTATAAAATCGCTGACAATGAAAATGTACCCATCTGTCAGGATACAGGTATGGCTTGTGTATTCCTTGAAATCGGTCAGGATGTACACATCGTAGGTGAAAACCTTGCGGACGCTGTAAACGAAGGTGTTCGTAGAGGCTACGATAAGGGTTATCTCCGTAAGAGTGTAGTTAAGGACCCCATCAGAAGAGGTAACACAGGTGACAACACACCCGCTATGCTCTACACAGAAATCGTTCCCGGCGAAAACATTAAAATTACTGTAGGTCCTAAGGGCTTCGGCAGTGAAAACATGAGCGCCATCCGTATGTTCAAGCCCTCCGCAGGTCTTCAGGGCATTAAGGATTTCATCATCGAAACAGTCGAAACAGCAGGTCCTAACCCCTGTCCTCCTATGGTAGTAGGTGTAGGTATCGGCGGTACCTTCGACAAGGCTGCTCTTTTAGCTAAGAAGGCTCTTATGAGACCCATCGACTCCGAAAATCCCGATCCCTACTATGCAGATCTTGAAAAGGAAATGCTCGAAAAGATCAACGAGCTCGGCATCGGACCTCAGGGCTTCGGCGGTAAGACCACAGCTATCGGTCTTAACATCGAAACTCTTCCCACTCTCATCGCAGGTATGCCTTGTGCCATCAACATTAACTGCCACGTAACACGTCATCAGTCGGAGGTAATCTAAAATGGAAAAGAAAATTACATTACCCCTCACCGAGGAAATCGCCAAGACCCTCAAGGCAGGCGACAGAGTTCTTCTTACAGGTATTATCTACACCTCCAGAGATGCAGGTCACAAGAGAATGTGTGAAGCTCTCGCAAGAGGCGAAGAATTACCCATCGATCCCATGAATGCTACCATCTACTATGTTGGTCCTACACCTGCCAAGCCCGGTACGGTTATCGGCTCAGCAGGTCCCACAACCAGCGGCCGTATGGATGCTTATGCTCCTACAATGATGTCCGTCGGTGCCAGAGGTATGATAGGTAAAGGTGCAAGACTTCCCGAAGTAGTAGACGCTATGAAAAAATACTCCGGCGTTTACTTCGGTGCTATCGGCGGCGCAGGTGCTCTCCTTGCTAAGTGCATCAAGAGCGCAAAGCTCATCGCATACGAGGATCTCGGTGCAGAGGCACTCCGTGAGCTTTATGTTGAGGATATGCCTCTCGTAGTTATTATTGACAGCGAGGGTAACAACCTTTACGAGCTCGGCAGAGAAGAATATCTTAACAGCAAGAAATGATTATAAACAAAGAACCGCCGTGGTAAAAAACGGCGGTTCTTTGCATTAGTTCGGCTACTATCTTTTTTAGTGGAATTTCAGCCTCTCCTGAAAGGAGAGGTGGCAGCCATTAGGCTGACGGAGAGGTTAAAAATCAAGGTTATGTATTTCTGTGTTTATTATTTTTTATGAAAAAGGAATGAAAGAGTTGTATTCTCACTTTTCAAATGTTATAATTGTCAACGGAGATGATTTAATATGAAACTAAAAAAGATTCTGATTACTGTCTTGATAATTTTTTTAATCGGTAGTATAGTTTATGTTTTTTCTTCTGAAGAGGAAAATATTAGTGATATAAAAATTGCACAAGGATATTATGATTGTGCAGTAAATGAAAAGGTTGTTCCCGGTGATGCCATTTGTTATTCCGAATACTATTATAATGCTGATATTTCGAATGATATTAAAGGCATGTATTTGTCAGTAAATGCTGAAAATATATCTGAAATAAAACACTATATGGAAAAGTTTGAAGACGAGTATCTTTATAGTGAGGACAAAGGCAACAAAGATTTTTCAGAAAAGCTGAATGAAGGCGATTATTATTTTCTCGATTCGGGATGTTCATCAGAGCTTTCCGATAATCATTTTAAACTCTACCATTATGACATTGAAAGTTATACTTTGTATTATATGTGGAGATGTCAATAAAAAGGAGAATTCTTATGAAATACATTACCCCCTTCACCCCCGAAGAAAAAATCTCCCAGGTAGCTCTCGGCTGTATGAGAATAGGCGATAAGACCGACAAAGAAATGGACTTCTACCTGGGTAATGCCGTAGAGCTTGGCTTTAACTACTTTGACCACGCAGACATTTACGGCAGAGGTAAATGCGAAGAGGTTTTCGGCGCGGCACTTAAGAGAAATCCTACCCTTAAGGATAAAATCTTTATCCAGACCAAATGCTCAATTGTACCGGGCAAGATGTACGACTTTTCAAAGAAGCATATCATTTCATCTGTAGATGGCTCTTTAAAAAGACTCGGTGTGGACAGAGTTGACACTCTTCTGCTTCACCGTCCCGATTTACTTATGGAGCCCGATGAGGTGGCAGAAGCCTTCGATGAATTAGAAAAGGCAGGTAAGGTAAAATATTTCGGTGTATCCAATCACAGTCCTATGCAGATTGAGCTGCTTAAAAAGAGCGTAAAACAGCCTTTACTCTTTAATCAGATGCAGTTGTCCGTTACTAATGCCGCTATGATTGCAAGCGGTGCAAATGTAAATCTTCCCAATAATGACGGTGTTAATTATGATGGCTATCTTCGTGATTACTGCCGACTGAATAATATTACTATCCAGCCCTGGTCACCCTTACAGTACGGCTTCATCGAGGGTAGCTTCCTTAAAAATAAAAAGTACAAGGATTTGCACAAGGTAATCGATGAGGTGGCTGAAAAGTACGGTATCACCGACACAGGTGTGGCTATCGCGTGGCTTTTACGTCTTCCCGAAAAAATGCAGCCTATAGTCGGCTCCACTAATCCCGAGAGAATAAGGGCAGTAGCCGAGGCGGCTGATGTGACCCTTTCCCGTGAGGACTGGTACAGAATTTACCTCGCCGCAGGATATAAATTACCGTAAATCTCTCTTAAAAGGACATTTCACTGTGTATGTGATGACGGAGCAGAAAAGCTTGCCTATCCTGAAAGGAGAGGTGAATTTGCCGAGGCAAAGACGGAGAGGTTAATTCTTAAGATTTCCTTAATTTGACCGTAAGACTATTGCCTTGCGGTCTTTTTAAGTGCTAAACTTAAGAAGGAAAAAGGATGGTGATATTATGAAGAAAGCAGTTAAATACGCTTCTTTTATTTGCGGAGTGCTTCTTTGGGGTAACGGTCTTCTGATGTCGGTTATCGCCAATTTCAATATCGGTCTTGTGCCCGTGTACGGTCTCGGTGCCGTTCTGACAGCTTACGGAGTATTCTTTGATAAGATTAAAAAGAGGGTTGTTTTTGATGTGCTTTTAGGTGTGGGTATCTCTGCTCTGTTGGTTTTCGGTGTTTCTATTGCAGTTATCGGTAATAACGATACGGCAGATTATGAGGAAGAGACGGTTATCGTACTCGGCTGTGGTATAAGAGGGGAGAGAGTGAGCGTAGGTCTCGCCAAAAGACTCGATAAGGCTTATGAATACCACACAAAAAATTCCGATGCGGTAATTATCTGTTCGGGCGGTCAGGGTCCGCAGGAGAATATACCGGAAGCTCTCGCTATGAAGAGATATCTTGTCGAAAAGGGAGTACCCGAGGAAAAGATAATAATGGAGGACAAATCAACCTCCACCATAACGAACTTCAGAAATTCTTATGCGATTATGACAGAAAAGGGGATGTCAACCTCGTCGGTGGTTTTCGTCACTAACGGTTATCATGTTTACCGTTCCTCCTGGTATGCAAAGAACGAAGGCTTCCTTGAAGCGTCACATCTGGGAACAGATATAATATGGTACACGGTGCCGATGAACTATATGAGAGAAATGCTCGCCATAGTCAAAATGTGGGTAATAGACCAACGCTCTCCTCAGACAATATGACAAAAAAACACCGCAGACTGAATCTGCGGTGTAAAATTTTATCTTGCCCTAATCAGAAAAGAATGATAAGGAACTGTGACACAAGCACGACTGCGATAAGTGCGATGGGGTAGGTAGAAGCATAAGCTGCTGCTACATCCTCTGTACCCGCTGTACTGATGAGAGTACCGAGGGCGGGAGTAGAGGTCATACCGCCGGTGATTGAGCCGAGGTTATTGAGAAGGCTTAATTTGAGTACATACTTAGCGAAGAGGTAACCGATGATGAGAGGAAGAAGAGTCATAATGATACCGTATACAAAGTACATAGCATCGAAGTTCTCTACAAATTCTGCACCGCCGGGGATACCTGCACCGACGAGGAAGAGTACGAGACCGAGCTCACGGAAAAGCTTGAGAGTGGTCTGTGAGGGCATAATGCTGAGCTTACCGATGCGTGAGAAGTGACCGAGTATAAGGCTTACAAGAAGGCAGCCGCCTGTGGTTGTAAGTGAGAAGCAGGTACCGCTGAGACCTGCGGAGGAAAGGGGAATTTTTATCTGACCTAAGAAGGAGCCGAGGATAGCAGCGAGAGAGAAAGCGGCTATACCCATGTGGTCCAGGTGGAAAAGCTTACCTGTGTAGGCTTTCTTTTCTTCTTCTTCCTTGATTACGAGCTTTGCTCTTTCTTCGTCCATATTAGCCTTTGTGAGCTTAGGGATGATCTGAACGAAGAGAACTACGCCGATAACACCGAAGATGTAAGCGATGCCGTGACCTACGGAAACGAGAGCCTGATACTGCTCAGCGACTGTGGCTTTAGCGGCTGAGAAAGCAGGAGTAGAGGTAAGAGAGCCTGAGAGAAGACCTACGATCATAGCAACGAAGCCGTCCTGCTCTGTGATGGAGCCGCCGTAGCCGAGAACTTCACCGAGAGCGATACAGCCGGCAGCGGAAAGACCGCCTGCGAGGATAATGATGAGACCTAAAAGAACATAGGATTTAAAGTTTCTTTTGAAGTTGCCGAAGAATTTCGGACCTGCGATAAAGCCTACTGATGTTACGAAAAGAACGAGGCCAAGGCTTTCTATCAGAGAAAGTCCCGCGTTAAAGTCATAAGGCTTAGAGGAAAGAGCGAATACTAACTGTCCGTCAGCGTTAACGCTGAAAGCAAGAGCGCCGAGAAGAAGAGCGATGATAAAAACGCCTGCGTCGCCCAGAGAGATACCCTTAACTGTGATTCTGCCGAGAGCATAACCGCCGAAGAGAACAGCGAACACTACTAAAAGTAAGGTTGAGATGTTACTGATGGAGATGACTCCGCCTAATAAACTCATGATTGAAACCTCCGATAATTTTTTCTTATTTTATGGTATATCATTTTACCTCGATTATTCTATCATTTACCCCGAAAAAAGACAAGAATAAAACTGTACAAACATAACAAAATTAACCATAAGGTTTTGTTGAATAAGCATAAGTGATGTGCTTTAAAAGGAGGAAAAACTTAAGTTGGAAAAAAATAAAAAAACTTCTGAAAAAGACTTGACTTTTGATGTGCAGGTGTGTATAATATCACTTGTTCGTTGCGGAATTGTGTAAGGGTAGCACAGCAGACTCTGACTCTGTTTGTCTGGGTTCGAATCCTAGTTCCGCAGCCAAAAATCCAAGTCTAAGGACTTGGATTTTTTATTTTTATGTCCGCAGAACATAACTTCGTTACGAGCAAAGCGAGTACCTCATTTGACAGCTTGCTGTCAACTACATTGTCAGCAAAGCGGACATAAACGAATGAAGTTGCCTTACGGCAAATGAAGTGCTGACGCAATGAAGTGTGCGAAGCCAATGAAGTTGTCCTACGGGCAAACGGAATTTATCTTGCACTCGATTGTATTTTCAGATTAAGCGTGATATAATCGCTTAGATAAATAAAAATTTGGAGAAATATATATTATGTCTATGTGGAATCCGTGGCGTGGTTGTAAAAAATGCAGCGAAGGGTGTTTGCATTGCTATATACACAAAGGCGATGCAAAAAGAGGTGTTAATACAAACAACATTGTCAAAACAAAAAATTTTTATAAACCAACAGAGAGGTTGAAAAACGGAAATTACAAAATGAAAGCAGGGATAGTTTATCTTTGCTTTTCAACAGATTTTCTGATAGAAGAAGCAGACGAGTGGCGTAAAGAGTGTTGGGATATGATAAGAGAGCGACAAGATTGTACTTTCCTTTTTCTTACAAAACGAATAGAAAGATTTGCAGCTTCTGTTCCTGACGATTGGGGTGAAGGGTATGATAATGTTATTGTGTGTTGCACCATTGAAAATCAAAAAAATGCAGATGAAAGATTGTCATTATTCGAATCGCTTCCGATAAAGCACAAATGTATTACAGCGCAACCGTTGCTTGAAAGAGTAAATGTTGAACCGTATCTTGATAATATTGAGCTTGTAGTTGTAGGGGGAGAGTCTGATCATTATGCACGAGTGTTTGATTATGATTGGGCACTTGATATAAGAGAACAATGTATTCGCAAAAACGTATCTTTTGAGTTCAGACAATGCGGAACTCATTTTATCAAAAACGGTAAAGAATACAACTTGCAAACAAAAGATCTGTGTAGTCAAGCAAGAAAAGCAGGAATAGATTTTAGGGCTCGCAGATAACATAACTTCGGTAAAACAGATCCTCCACTGTATATCTGCGCTCGTTTCTTAATTCAAATTATGTAAAGATACGGATACACGCATTTATTTAACATTTTAGCTACATTTGTAAAGTTGACAATTTTTGAGTCAAATGCTATCATAAAGTTTATATATAGTTAATTCATATCGTAGTTTTCTTGAAAGGATGTAGAAATATGCAGGATGTGCTTCAGGAGCTGTTACATGGCTTCGGAATTTTAAGCATATATTTTATTATTGCTGCCTCAACAGTTCTTTTGTGTCGCTTTTTTATTAAAATACCGAACGAAATATTTCGTAAAACCTTACATTTTGTTTTGCTCGGTTCGGTTTTCGTTTTTGTTTACGGCTTTAACACCTGGTGGGTTTCAGCTTTGTCTGCAATTATTTTTGAAATAATAGTCTTCCCGATTCTTATGGTGGTTGAGCATATCAAGAACTTTTCTGAGTTTACAACGGAGCGCAAAAAAGGCGAGCTTAAAAATAGCCTTTTGTTAGTGTTTACAATGTTCGCTTTTGTTATTTCGGTGTGTTGGGGCTTGTTTGACGACAAAATTCTTGTAATTGCAAGTATTCTTGCCTGGGGAATCGGTGACGCATTTGCTGCCTTAATCGGCAAAAAATTCGGCAAGCATAAAATAAAAGATAAATTTACAGACGGCAAGAAAAGCTACGAGGGGACAATTTCCATGTTTGTTTCTTCGTTTGTAACTGTTACAGTAGTTATGACCCTGCACGGGGGCCTTAGCAAAGCCGGTTATATTATCATCCCCCTTGTTACTGCTGCAATAAGTGCTGTTGCCGAATTATATTCGAAAAACGGAATGGATACAGTTATATGTCCGGTTGCAGCTATGATTGTTGTTGATGGGCTTACATATTTATTTGGAGGAAAGTTATGAGTAATAAAAAATCAGGAAACAGAACATTACTGATGTCTGTGTTAATGTCGTCTCCCGGGCCGATTATTGTCGGCTTGGGACTTATCGCAGGTAAAAGCTCAACTCAGCTCGCCGATTTTGTTCGCAGAAGCTCAGAACTGCTTGGTATTATTTTAGCTTATGTTATTTATCGTATAACCTCTAAGAACGGGGAAATTGACACCGGAAAAAAAGCAAGGCTTGAAAAAATGTCAAACATTTTCGTCGGTGCTACAATGTGTATCGGTGGTGCAATTATGCTTGTTCTTGCGTTCGTATCCAAAGAGCAGGAAAAAGGTAATGTAATTCCCGGCCTTATAGTGGCTCTTCTCGGCGTTGTTGCCAACACCTTGTTTTTTATAAAATATACACGCCTGAATCGTGTTGAGCCTAACGCAATAATAGAGGTTCAGGCAAGACTTTATAAGGCGAAGAGTCTTGTAGATATGTGTGTATCTGCGGCGTTACTTTCAGTAGTAATCGCTCCTCAATCAACATTTTCATATTATCTTGATAAAACAGGCTCTGTAATTGTAGCTGTTTATCTTCTTTGGTGTGGGCTTAGGACAGTTTATGAAAAAATTAAAGGTACTAACTAACCGGTAATTTTGAGTGATAATTTTAGTAATATATTTTAGCTGTTGCTAAATTGAGATTTAAACACAAAAAAGAAAAGTCGCACGCCAGTGTGGCTTTTCTTTTTTGTGTTATTCATTTTCATTATTCATTAGTGCTGATGTGACTTTTCTTAATGAATAATGAAGCCGCTTCGCTGATGAAGAATTAATAATGAATAATAGCAGGAGGGACACCCACACCCGATTGTAATTACAGATTATATGTGTTATAATCAGTTCGTAAAAATTAGAAGAGGTGCTATTATGAATTTAGATACAAGCAAATTAAAATGGACAAGAATGCCATCGGATTACACAATTTCAGCCGACAAAATTGAAATCGTAACTACCCCTCATACGGATTTATGGCAGAGAACATATTATCATTTCAGAAATGATAATGCTCCTGTTCTGCAGCTGGAAACGGATGAACAGTTCTTTTCATTTACGGTAAAAACTGAGTTCGAAAGTAAGCACAGATTCGACCAGTGCGGAATTGTAATGTATCTTGACAGCGAAAACTGGCTCAAGGGATCAATTGAATATGAGAACGAAAGGTTTCAGCATCTTGGCTCTGTTGTAACAAATAAAGGCTATTCCGACTGGGCAACTACTGAAATTGATGCAGGTATCAAGTCAATGTGGTACAGATTGAGTCGCCGTGAAGATGATTATTGCATTGAATGCTCCGAGGACGGCGTTACTTTCAAGCAGATGAGAGTTTGTCACATGTGGAAGGGCGCAGGGATGATTACCTTTGGTATTTATGCGTGCAGCCCCGAGAATTCAACTTTTAAAGCCACCTTCACGAATATGGAAATCACTGACTGTAAATGGCTTGCTCATAACGGTCAGCAACCGGACGCGGAATAATAAAGTCCGGTTTCTCCGAACGGTATCGGATTTATCCGTAATTTATTCGTTTATCTCCGCAAGACAAAGCTTTTCACCGTATATGTGCAAGCTATCTTTTGGTAATAGAACAGCTCCCGTCCATTTTTGAACGGGAGCCTTATTTTTTATCTTGCTTAAGATTAGTTCAGCTTATGCACAAATCTGTGCGAAATAGTAAGCAGCCTCTGCTTTTGTTACGGATGCGCTGATGTTGAAGCTCTTTGAAGTGAGAATCTTATATGTAAGAGTGAAAGCCTTGAAGAAGGATACGAAGCCCTTCTTAGCGGAAACGCCTAAGAGACCTAATGCGAGAGAAAGAGCTGTTGCCTTGCCGCCGTCTTCGCTTCTGTCTTCCTTGCCGTTTGCTGCATTGATGGCATTTGTAAGCTCACCCTTGGTAAGTGCATTATCAGCACCGAAGCTTGTTTCTGATTCGGGAGTAAGAATTCCGTTTACAAGACAGAATTCGATTTCGCTGTAGTACTTATGGCCGGGTGTAACATCGGTATATTTGTTGTAAACCTCTTTTGAGGGGAGTGCTTCGATAATCTTGTTAGCTACGAATACGTGGCCGTCAGCGTCGTAGTGGCTGTCAACATAGGATGCACCGTCGATGTCTACGAAGGTGTAGCCGAACTTCTTTTCGCCTTCGATCATGGGAGCGTTACCTACACCCATAATAAAGTCAATAATCATTGAAACTGCACCGGCGATTTCGGCGGGCTGTTCCTGAGCAGTAATCTTTTCACCCTCTACACCGTTGTAATCGTAGTGCTTACCCTTGATGCTGTTGTCACTCATACCGACTACCATGAGAGTAACATCGGGATTAAGATCATAAATGTCCTGAATCATAATGTCCCAGTTGGTGTAGAAATTGCTAAGGCCGTATTCGAGAGCCTTGGGAAGTCTCTGTAAAAGTGCGGGAAGAGCACCTGCGATGTGAGCGATTTCTACAGCCTTTTCGACAGTGGCAAGATCAAAATTACCGTCCTTGAAAAGCTCTGCGAGATCGTTGATGTATTTGTCGCCGGCATGCTGCTCTTCGAGAATGTCAGTGATTACCCAACCGAGATATGCGCCCCAGTCGTTACCGCCGATACCGAGAGTGATAAGATCAGCTTCTGCGATAGATTCTTTGAAAGCATCTCTGAAATGCTCAGAGCCGGGAAGAAGATTTACATTATGGCAGTCACATACCTCATCCTCGTAAACATAAAGATGGCTGGTGTGGAAGAGATATTCGTCAGTACATTCAGCTGCGAAATCGTCTTCGAGCATATAACGCATTTCGATGGTTCTGTAGCCGGGTGCAGCGAGAGGAACCATTTTTCCGCCGTTGTCTTCGTCGATGATAGCCTTTGTGATGATGTCGGCATAGGCACCGGGAACTCTGTAATAAACGGAATCCTTATTGGCTTCGTTGTAGTTTGCGTCATTGTCTGACACTTCGTCACGGTAGCCGCTGGCTGCGCTGTCACCGAGGAGTACATAATTTTTGTACTGACCGAAGTGAGCGTCTACTGCTTCCTGATTAAGCTCTGCTGCGAAGCATACGAATGAACCGGAAAGCATAAGAAGAGCGAGGACTACTGCGAGAGTTTTTCTGATAATTTTTCTCATTTTTATTTACCTCCGTATGAAAATAATTAAGACTTATTAAAGCCATTAGAATAATATCACAACAGTTCTTTTAAGTCAATAGAAGAAGATGAGCAGTACAGGATATTTTTTTGCGAGTAGGGAAAAAATCCTTTATATAATTAAGGAAAAAGGCTTATTTACCTCGGAATTGCTTTGTTTACTGCATCATATTTTCAGTAAATGTAGTATTGTTGCATAATTTTGACAGAGAAATTATTTTTTTTATTTTTCAAAAAAGACATTGTATTAACAGAATGTTAATGGTATAATAGCTTAGCAATAAATAAAGAAAAAGAGGTAATGTGTTATGAAAAAGTTCATTTCTGTTATTATTGCACTATTGATGCTTTTCGCTCTTATGGCGCCCGCTGCTTCTGCGGTGACAGAGGAAAGGCTTCCCATCGTTTACATAAGAGGTAACGGTGAGACCATCTACGGTCCTGACGGAAAGCCTGTAGGTGCCCGCCTGGAGGATATGTTGGGTGGAGAAGAGGAAGGCATAGCCGGTGTGGATAAGGATACTATCGTTGAGGCAGCGGTAAACATTATTCTTCCTCTGCTTACTGAGGGCCTTATTTTCGATAAATGGGACACCTACGGCAGAGCAATTTATGACGAGATCTCTCCGCTTTTCAAAAATGCGGCTCTTGACTCGGAGGGTAATTCTCCCGAGGGTGTAGGCGTATCACAAAAAAGACTTGAAGAGTCTGAGGCAAGGTCCAAAGCAGACACTAAATATTATAACCTTTATGATTATGAGTTCTGCTTTGACTGGAGACTTTCTCCTTATGACCATGTAGACAGACTGGATGAATACATTCAGAACATAAAAAAAGCTACAGGCAAAAGTCAGGTATGTATTTATGTAAGATGCTTCGGCGGCTCTCTGGCTATGGCATACTTAGAAAAATACGGCAGTAAAAAAGATGTAGCCAGAGTTATGTTCACTGATGTTCTTTCTAACGGTACAGCCGTAGTCAGTGATGCCTTCAGCGGAAAGGTTGAGTTTGAGGCTGCTTATGTGCAGAGATATCTCGGTCAGCTCGAGCAGTGCGATGCTCTCAATGTAGGTCAGGGCTTTACTCTTACAGGTCTTGCTAATGAAATCGTTTTCAAAACTCTCGACCTGTTTACTAAGACCGGTACTGCAGATATGCTCCTTGACGGCGTGGAGGGTCTTTACGAAAAGCTTTACAAGTCTCTTCTTCCTGCCCTTTGCTTCGCTACGGGTATAGCTACACAGGTCAATTATTGGACATGTGTTTACGAGAAGGACTTTGATGCTGCTCTTGATGTTATGTTCGGCAGCAAGGAGGCACAGGAGGCTTATCCCGGTGTACTCAGAAAAATCAAAGAGTACAGAGAAAAGGTTACCTCTAAGCTTCCTGAGCTTTACAAAACCTTCAGCGAGGATTACGGTATCCGTATCGGCGTTTCCGCTAAATACGGATATATGAATGTTCCCTTTATCGAAAGTGTACACGATATGACCGACTCTCTCGTTTCGGTAAAGGATGCCGCCTTCGGTGTTACCTGTGCAGACATAAGCACAGTGCTTTCGGATAAAGATCTGGCAGGTGTGGACGAAAAGTATATTTCTGCAGACAAAAAGATAAACACCTCTACTTGTCTTTTCCCGGAGACTACATGGGTAATAAAGAATGCACACCATGACTGCTGGGAGCTCAGTGATACGATAGGTCTTCTTTTCCTCAGAAGCAAGGATATGACAGTCGATTCCTATGCGCAGTATCCTGCTTTTATGAGATTCTATGAGGAGACGAGAACCTTTGAGCCTCTCACTACGGAAAACTGTGAGGATTATGAATGGTATTCCTTAGCAGAGGAGAAGCCTACCACAGAATCAATTCTCGTTTCTATGATGCGTTGGTTCAAAATGATTTTCGAGCTTCTTACCAAGCTTTTCAAGGGTGAGCTTGATTTAGGCTCTCTTCTCAGTATGTAAGCATAACATTTGAATTAAGACAAATCCACTGTGTCGGCTGACACAGTGGATTTTTTATAGGAAGAAGAAAAGGGGCTGTGTTTAACACGCCCCTTATAGCTTTTTTGAGTAAAGGTAAGAAACTGAACTTTCAGAATCGTTTTTTATCAGACTACTTCGATGGTATATCCGTATTCGTAGGTAGTACCCTTATGCATAATATACGGCTCTCTCAGACAGGCATTACCCGGTGTGTCGCCGCCGATACCTCTCTGCATAAGGTCGATACAAACAGTAGTGAAGTCCTTATGCTTGAGTGAGTGAATGTGGGTAGCCTCGTCGAGGTCGTTTACCGTGTAGTGGTGGCAGTTGATAGCGAAGGGCTTTTCACCCTTCTTTGTAAAGCGAAGACCCTTGCCTTCCTTGTTTTTGACCTCCATCATTCTGACATCGGTTCTGTGTCCGTTTTCCTGGGGACGCATATAATGATGCTCCATATCCGTAACGCTCATTTCGTGGATAGCGATTCTGGCACCTGTCTTACGGTCGATGTGGTTTTCCTGAGGTCCTCTGCCGTACCATTTTACCTGATCGTATTCTCTGTCCATAGTAAGGAGTGTGCCGAAGCGTACCATATCCATGCCTGCAGTACCCTTATGGTTTACATCGATTTTACCGTCGGGATAAACAGTATATGTGAGAGTAACATCCTTAAGACCGAGAGCAGAAACCTTTGTTTCGATGTAAGCTGTGTGGCTGTAACGGTGAACGGTTGTAGCCTTTGTCTTAAGAGTATCGGTAGATTTTTTCCACATAAAGAGGGGATGGAAGGGGATGAGAGGCGGAACGAAATTAAAGAAGTCAATGTCGTTATCGGTGAGCGCTCTGTAGTAATTCGGACGAAGCTCTCCGCGGAGGTATTCCTTTCCGTCCTTCTTTAAGGAGGAGAGAAGACCGTTAATGAAGGTGTATTCGAAATCCTTACCGCTTACGGTGAAGGTCTTTTCTGTACCCTTTATGTCTACCTTTTCCGTGTATTTTACTTCTTCCTTTTCGTCAGCAGCCTTAAGAAGGAACTGATCGAAGCCGTGCTCGTAGCCTGCCTTAGCGAAACGGCAGTCCTCGCGTCTTACATAAGAGAAGGTAATGAAGACCTCGCCTGCGGGCATTTCGGAAAGAGCGTAGTCTACGGTGAATTCCATTTCTGAGAGACCCTCTAACTTTTCGAAGAGATCACGGGGGAGCGCTCTTTCGGAAATAATCTTGCCGTCCTCAGCGATTACATATTTAATGTCAAACTTTGAAAGGTCGGAGAAGAGCTGTTTGTTTTTGAGAAGGAATCTGCCCTCCTTAAGGTCAATAGCCTTTACCTCGATTTCGCAGTAAACCTTTCTTACCTCATGAATACAGGGATGTACCTTTCTGTCAGCAGCAATGATGCCGTTGGCGTTGAAGTAAATGTTACTGCCGGTGATGGCACAGGTGTTATAGGGAGGCTTTATCCAGAGATCTTTTTCGTTATAGTCCGTGCCGTAAAGCCACATATCCTCTCCGTCTTCGTTCTTTTTATGGATAGCCTGGTCCACGAAGTCCCAGATGTAGCCGCCGCAAAGATTATCGTACTTTTCGAAGGCATCCATATATTCACGGAAGTTGCCGAGGCTGTTTTCCATAGCGTGAGCGTATTCGCAGAATACTACAGGCTTGGTGTAAAGCTCCTTCGAAATGGGCTTACTGTCAGCGGCAAGAGCATTTGCGATGTTGTCAAACCAGGTGATGGTGAGAGGCTCTCTTTTACCTAATTTTTCTACCTGGTCCTCAGTGGGATACATACGGCTGATAACGTCACTCTTTGTAAAGTCGAAGTCACCTTCATAATGGAACTGACGGGTGGAATCGAGCTTTAATGCAGCCTGCTTCATACGAAGGAAGTTGCTTCCGTCACCGGCCTCGTTACCGAGAGACCACATAAATACGCAGGCGTGGTTTCTGTCGCGGAGAACCATTCTTTCCATTCTGTCCACTACAGCATCAGTCCACATAGGATTGTCACCGGGAACATTCTTTCTTCTTACGCCGTGGGTTTCCAGGTCACATTCGTCCATTACATAAAAGCCGTATTCGTCACAGAGATCGTAGAAACGGGGATCATTGGGATAATGGCTGGTACGGATGGAGTTGATATTGCTTCTTTTCATAATATCAAGGTCCTGGATATATCTTTCGTCGGGAACTGCCCAACCGAAATCCGGGTCAAAGTCGTGACGGTTAACACCTCTGATAAGCAGAGGCTTGCCGTTTACGAGAATTTTTTCGCCCTTGATTTCTATTTGCTTGAAGCCCATTCTTATTGCCTTGTATGTAACGGCACCCTCGCAGGAGATTTTGAGAAGGAGAGTATAAAGTGTGGGGTTTTCGCTTGACCAGAGAACGGGCTTTTCGATGAACTGCTTGAAATCGAGTCTGTTTTCGCCCTTGACGGTAGTGAATTCCTTTTTACCGATGAGAGTAGGCATACCTGCTGTAAGAAGCGCGGCCTCGAAGGAAACCTCTTTTCCGCCCTCGGTGTAATCCTTGATGAGAACCTCGAGATTTACATAAGCATCGGTATAATTATTTATGAGCTCAGTATTTACGAAAAAGTCGCAAAGAGCAACCTTGGGCTCGCTGTAGATATATACCTCACGGTAAATACCTGAAAGGAACCACATATCCTGGTCCTCGAGATAGGTGCCGTCCGTATAGCGGTAAACCTCAGCGGCAACCTTATTTTCACCGGGAACTACATAGTCGGTGATATCGAATTCGTGGGGAGTGTTTGAGCCCTGTGAATATCCTACATATTTTCCGTTGACATATACGGAAAGACCTGCCTTTACGGCACCGAAGTGAAGAAAAATCTGTCTGCCTTCCCAATCCTCGGGAACAGTAAAGGATGTTCTGTGTACGGCGATTTCCTGACCTGCTACATCGATAGAGGGGATTTTGCTCTTTTCGATGCTGATGCAGTTGGGGAAGGAGTTGGCATAGTACCAGGGCTTACTGTAATCCTTCTGCAGCTGCCATACACCGGGGATAGTGATGTCTTCCCATTTGCTGTCATCGTAATCGGCGGCCTTGAATTCCTCGGGAAGCTCGCCTACACCCTTGCTCCAATAAAACTTCCAGGTACCGTTGAGTGATACCTTGAAGGGAGATGCTTCTCTTTTGGCGGCGCTGTCTGCCTTGTCGTAGCATAAAGCGAGAACATGGCCGTCTTCTTTGTTTTCCTTAATAATCTGCGGGTTTTCCCATTTGTACTTCATTATTTCACCCTTCTTTCATTATTGCAGTTTTTCTCGTAACTGCATACTGCTTTCATTTTACTAAATTCTTCTGCCTTTTGTCAAGAAAAAACATACCATATTAATTGTATATTAAAAATATTTCAAAAAGGACTTGAAATAGATATGATATATTTACGGTATAAGTGACTAACTTATTAAATTTACTTTTTTCTGTTGACGGCTATTTAAAAAAATGGTATTATAATGATGAATAATAATATAAATTTCTGTTTCGGAGGTAAATATTATGAAAGCAAGAAAAATCACGGCATTAGTGATATGTATTCTTACCGCCTTTGCTCTCTTTGCTGTTTTCGCATCCGCTGAGAGCAGCTGCGCACATGAATTTATCACTATCTATACCGATAAGAACCCCACCTGTACAGCAGAAGGCACGGCCACTAATTTCTGTACCAAATGTAATGCCTTTGTAAAGGTGACCTTACCTATCGATCCCACCAACCATAGATACGGCGAATGGGTTACAAAAACCGAAGCTACCTGTATCGCTGAGGGTGTAAAGGAAAGAAAGTGTGTACGCGTAGGATGTGAAAATCCGTTGGAGACAGGGGTTATTCCCGTTGATGACAGTAAGCACATCGCCGATAATAAGGGATGGACTACGGTTACAGCCGCTACCTGCTATGCTGAGGGCCTCGAAAAGGCTAAGTGTAAGGTTTGCGGAAAGGATTTTACACGCAGTATTCCCATTCATTTCGATTATGCTGAAAACAGCACCGATTATAAGCTCGTAAAGAAAGTCGAAGCTAAATGTAATGCAGTCGGCTACACTCAGTATCAGTGTCTTAAATGCTTTGAGCTCATTACCGTAGACAGAGGCGTAGATGCAAATAATCACGACTTCTCCGATGAGAGCCTTTGGGAATATCCTGAAGATGCGACCTGTCAGAGCACGGATGCTAAAATAATCAAGCACTGTAAGAATCAGAATTCCCATATACTCGAGGTAAGCTACACTCCCGACCACGATTTTTCGGGTGAAGTGACCGTTATCGAGCCTTACTGTGAAAATGTAAACGGTGAATCTGTCCTTCATGAAGGCAAGAAAATTACCGAGTGCCGCTATTGCGATGCTACCAAAGAGGAGGCTATTGCAGGAGCGCACAGCTTCGGTGACTGGACCGAAATCAACGGCACCTGTGAGTATGGCGGAAAGGCATCCAGAACCTGTGCCTGCGGAGCCAAATCAGAAACTAATGTTCCCTTCGAAGCAGGTACACATCTCAACTACGAGGTTCTCAGAGAAAGAGAATCTACCTGCGAATATAAGGGCTGGACAGAAATTTACTGTGAGGTTTGTAATCAGACTCTGAAAATTTACCGTTCTGCATTAGGTCATATACCCGGCCCGTGGAAGGTAACAGATGAGGCAAACTGTCAGAAATCAGGTCTCAGAGAGGTTATCTGTAAGGTTTGTAATCAGACTCTCGAATCAGAGGTTATTCCTCAGAAGGACCACGAAAAAATTATTATTAAAAACAGCGTCGCTCCCACTTGTACGGAAAGCGGTCTGACACCTTACTATTACTGCAGTATGTGTCTTGAGGGCATTGCACAGGAGGTCATTCCCGCCCTCGGTCATAACTATGTTCTTCAGTATACTCCCGAGGAGGGTGCCGTAAGAATTTGCGACAGATGCTACGAGTACGAAATCATCGACGAAAGCGGTAACACCGTAAGCTGCGACTGCCTTTGCCATAACTCAAGCGGATTAGCAAAGATGGTATGGAAAATAGTAATCTTCTTCTGTAAGCTCTTCGGCTTCAATCAGGTATGCGGATGCGGTAATATACATTTCTGATAGTCTGAATACATTAGAATTATACAAAGAGTGGTACCCTTGAGGTGCCACTTTTTATGTAAAAAATTAAATTTTCCATTTTTTCCCTAAACTATTGAAAAACCGTATAAAAATCGGTATAATATCAAAGAATGGTAGTATGGAGTACAAGGAGTAATTTTAGGCTACTGAATCAAATTCAATTGTGAAAGGAAGATTAATTATGCTTCAGAATGCACCCACAAAAAACAAGAGTGTACTTGAATGGCTTGAAGAAAAGCTCGCACTCGTAAATCCCGACAAAGTAGTTTGGATTGACGGCTCTGACGAACAGATTGAAGCTCTCCGTGCAGAGGCTTGTTCAACAGGCGAAATGATCAAACTTAATCAGGAACTTCTTCCCGATTGCTATCTTCACAGAACAGCAGTTAATGACGTTGCCCGCGTAGAAGGCAGAACATTTATCTGTGCTGAAACCAAAGAAGAAGCAGGCCCCACAAACAACTGGATGGATCCCAAAGAAGCCTATGAAATGCTTTACGGTATCGCTAAGGACAGCTACAAGGGCAGAACAGCCTACATCATCCCTTATTCAATGGGCCCCGTAGGTTCAAAATTCTCAAAAGCAGGTATCGAGCTTACTGACTCAATCTATGTTGTACTTAATATGTGCATTATGACAAGAGTTGGCTTCAATGTACTCGAAGCTCTCGGTGACAGCAATGACTGGGTTCGCGGTCTCCACTGCCGTTGTGACATCGACGAAGAGAAGAGATATATCTGTCAGTTCCCCCAGGACAACACTATCATCTCCGTTAACTCCGGCTACGGCGGAAACGTTCTTCTCGGTAAAAAGTGCTTTGCACTCCGTATCGCTTCCAACCAGGGCAGAAAAGAAGGCTGGATGGCTGAGCATATGCTTATCCTCGGCATCGAAAAGCCCGACGGTGAAGTTAAATACATCTGCGCTGCATTCCCCTCAGCCTGCGGTAAGACAAACCTTGCTATGCTTATTCCTCCCGAAGGCTATAAGAACAAGGGCTACAAGGTATGGTGCGTAGGTGACGATATCGCCTGGATCCGTAAGGGTGCAGACGGCAGACTTTATGCTATCA
>JAFXDE010000005.1 GCA_017516315.1 Clostridia bacterium
CAGCTATGCGGCACCCTTCATCCTTCTGCTTTCGCTTTCAGTTATTGCGCTGGCGCTTAATTTAAGTATCCGCCGTCCGTAAGGGCTGAATGACTATATAAAAATGAGGTATTTATTATGAGATCAATTATTACAGTAACAGGTAAAGACCGTCCCGGTATCATCGCAGGTGTTTGTGTTCTCCTTTCGGAAAGCAACATAAATATTTTAGATATCAGCCAGACTGTTATGCAGGATTTCTTTACCATGACGATGCTTATCGACCTTTCAGGCTGTGAAAAATCCTTTGCCGAGGTAAGTGACAGCCTCGATGCCAAGGGCCGTGAAATGGGTCTTATCATCCGCATCCAGAGAGAAGACATCTTCGACCGTATGCACAGAATATAAGAAAATCAGAGGAGGCTTCTCAATGCATAATCAGAAAGAGATTTTAGCCACCATTGATATGATTGACAATCAGCATCTCGATGTCAGAACGATCACAATGGGTATTTCACTTTTAGACTGCTGCAGTGACAGCGTGGAAGTGACGGCAGAAAAGATATATAATAAAATCACTCTTTTGGCCAAGGATTTGGTAAAAACAGGCGAAGACATAGAAAAGGAATTCGGTATTCCCATCGTTAATAAGAGAATATCCGTAACACCTATTTCACTTGTGGCTGCAGCCTGCAAGGAAACAGACTACACACCTATCGCCAAAGCTCTCGACAGAGCCGCACATACCTGCGGAGTAAACTTTATCGGCGGCTTTTCGGCTCTCGTACACAAGGGAATGACAAAGGCGGACATAAACCTTATCAATTCTATTCCTTCAGCTCTGGCTGAAACCGAGAGGGTCTGTTCATCTGTTTCTGTTGCCAGCACCAAGGCAGGTATCAATATGGATGCCGTAAAGCTTATGGGAGAGATTATAAAGCAGACCGCCGACAAAACCTCAGACAGAGGCGGCTTCGGCTGCGCAAAGCTCGTGGTATTTGCTAACGCTGTGGAGGATAATCCCTTTATGGCAGGTGCATTCCACGGTGTAGGCGAAGCTGAATGTGTTATAAATGTAGGCGTAAGCGGACCGGGCGTAGTTCATCACGCTCTTAAAAAATGTAAGGGACAGCCCTTTGATGTAGTGGCTGAAACCATAAAGAAAACCGCGTTCAAGATAACCCGTATGGGTCAGCTTGTAGCCTCCGAGGCATCAAAGAGACTCGGTGTACCCTCGGGTATAGTTGACCTTTCTCTCGCACCTACTCCCGAAAAGGGCGACAGTGTAGCGCGTATTCTCGAGGAAATGGGTCTCGAGGTCTGCGGTACCCACGGCACTACAGCCGCACTCGCACTTCTGAACGATGCAGTTAAAAAGGGCGGCGTTATGGCGAGTAACCATGTAGGCGGACTTTCAGGTGCATTTATTCCCGTAAGTGAGGACGAGGGTATGATAGAGGCGGCACTTAAAAACGCTCTCACTCTCGACAAGCTTGAGGCTATGACCTGCGTATGCTCCGTAGGTCTCGATATGATTGCCGTGCCGGGTGATACTACTGCCGAAACTCTTTCAGCCATTATCGCTGACGAAGCGGCTATCGGTGTGGTAAACACAAAGACCACCGCAGTAAGAATTATTCCTGCCGTCGGCAAAAAGGTAGGGGAAATAATCGAGTTCGGCGGACTTCTGGGCTCTGCTCCCGTAATGCCCGTACACGAATTCTCTTCCAAGGACTTTATCAGCCGCGGAGGAAGAATCCCTGCTCCGATGCATTCCCTTAAAAACTAAAAAAATCAAGGTGATTTTTCAAATGAAAATTATCGATATTATAAACAGCGGTAAGCCTCTTTTATCTATGGAGGTCTTTCCGCCGAAAACGAGTGATACCTTCGAAAGCGTAAAGGAAGCTACAGAAAAAATAGCTCTTCTTAAGCCTGATTTTATGTCCGTAACCTACGGCGCTGGGGGCGGAACGAGCGAATACACGGCCTTTATCGCTGAGAATATTCAAAAAAACTACGGCGTTCCCTCCCTTGCGCATCTGAGCTGTATTTCATCCAAAAAGGAGGATATAAAACATCAGCTCGGACTTCTTAAAAGCAAGGGAATAGAAAATATTCTCGCTCTTCGCGGTGATATCCCCGAGGGTATGAGCAGAGAGCATCTGGATTATCATTATGCTTCTGAGCTGACGGAAGAGATAAAGGCTTACGGTCGTTTTTGTATCGGCGGTGCCTGTTATCCGGAAAGCCATCCCGAAAGCGCTACCTCCTTTGATGACATAAGATATCTTAAGGAAAAGGTAGATGCAGGCTGTGAATTTCTTACTACTCAGATGTTTTTCGATAACAATGTTCTTTATAACTTCCTTTACCGCATAAGAGAGGCAGGTATAACCGTACCCGTGGTGGCAGGTATTATGCCCGTGACCAATCCTAAGTCCATAAAGAGAATCTGTGCTATTTCCGGTACAGCTCTTCCTCAGCGCTTTGTGCGTATCGTGGATAAGTTCGGCTCATCTCCCGAGCAGATGGCTCAGGCAGGTATAGCCTATGCCACGGAGCAGATAGTTGACCTTTATGCCAACGGAGTAAATGCCGTTCATCTCTACACTATGAATAAGCCCGAGGTAGCGAGAAGGATAAAGGAAAACATTTCTTCTATTTTAGAATGACGAAAGGAATCCGAAGGCTTTAGAAAAATCGGCTTTCAGCTCTTTTTCTGCTTTCGGCTTAATCTGACTATGGTAAAGCTGTTCACCCTTAAGGGTGATGAAATATGTGTCAATAAGGATGAGGCCTACCGCTATATGGGACTCGGAAGAGATTATTCCGATCCCGAATTCGAAAGGATTTACGGTGAATGTCTCAGTGAATACTGCAAAAACGCCTTTTATAAGGGCGTATACAGAGAAAGCTCTCTTTCCTTCGGTGAAGGGGATGAGCTTTTCTTTGATTTCTGCTCTTTTTCGAGCAAGGCTTTAAAAAAGAATCTCGAGGGCTGTAAAGGTGTTATAGTTTTCGCGGCTACGGCGGGGATTAATATTGACCGCCTTTTGCTTAAGTATAAAGCTTTATCCGAGCTTAAGCTGATGACTGCCGACTGTATAGCGTCCTCGGGAATAGAATGCTTCTGTGATAAGCTCGATTCTGTCATTTCCGAGGGCAGAGAAACGAAGCCGCGCTTCAGTCTCGGCTACGGAGATACTGAGCTTAAGTATCAGAGGGAGCTTCTGTCTTATCTTGACGCCGAAAGGTCTCTCGGCATCACTCTTAACGGGTCTATGATGATGACACCTAAAAAATCTGTTACTGCTTTTATAGGAGTGAAGTGAAATGAATATAAGAGATTATCTGAATAAGGAGCGTCTGTATTCTGACGGAGGCTTCGGCACGCTTTTACAGGCGAGGGGACTCAGGGCAGGAGAAAAGCCTGAGATGTGGAATCTCACCCGTCCCGAGGATATAACTGCCATACATCTCGAATACCTTAATGCAGGGTCGGATATTATTTCGACCAATACCTTCGGTGCGAATTCTCTTAAATTTGACTGTCTCGAAGAAATTATAGCTGCCGCCTTTACCAATGCTAAAAAAGCCGTAGAGCTTTGCGGTAAGGAAAAGGCTTTTATCGCTTTCGATATGGGTCCTACAGGTAAGCTTCTGGAGCCTTTAGGTGACCTTCCCTTTGAAAAGGCTGTGGAGATTTTCGCTGAGACAGTAAAAACGGCGGAGAAGTATGCTCCCGACCTTTATATCGTAGAGACGATGAATGACAGCTACGAGACCAAGGCTGCCGTTCTGGCAGTAAAGGAAAACTCTGATAAGCCTGTTTTCGTGAGCAATGTTTACGATGAAAGCCGAAAGCTTATGACGGGTGCTTCACCTAAGGCTATGATAGCTCTTTTGGAGGGACTCGGTGCTGATGCTATCGGCATAAACTGCTCACTCGGTCCGAGACAGATGGTAGATATAGTAAGAGAATATGTGAAATATTCCTCTCTGCCCGTTATGGTATGTCCTAACGCGGGACTTCCGAGAAGCGTAGACGGAAAAACTGTTTTCGATGTAGATAGTGAAGAGTTTTCCGACTGTATGGCTGAGATAGCAGAAATCGGTGCGGTAATTCTCGGCGGCTGCTGCGGTACCACTCCCGAATACATAAGAAAAACCGTGGAAAAGACAGCGGCTATGCCCTTTACGCCCGTAAAGGAAAAGAACTACACCTTTGTCTCCTCCTATACTCACGCCGTAGAAATAGGCTCTTCCCCCGTGCTTATCGGAGAAAGAATTAATCCTACGGGAAAGCCTAAATTCAAGCAGGCTCTCCGTGACGGTAATATCAGCTACATAATCAATGAGGGCGTAATGCAGGAGGAAAAGGGAGTACACATCCTCGATGTAAATGTCGGTCTTCCTGAAATTGACGAGGATATGATGCTGGTAAGGTGTGTAAGGGAGCTTCAGACTGTTTCCTCGCTTCCCTTGCAGATTGACACGGTTAAAGCATCTGCGATGGAAAAGGCGATGCGCATTTATAACGGTAAGCCTCTCATTAACTCCGTAAACGGAAAGCAGGAAAGCATGGATGCCGTGCTTCCTTTGGTAAAAAAATACGGCGGTACCCTTATAGCGCTTACCATCGATGAAGACGGTATCCCGGACACCGCTGAGGGAAGAACGGCCATAGCGGAAAAAATTATAAACGAATGTGCCGGATACGGAATAGATAAAAAGGATATTATCGTTGACCCTCTTGCCATGACTGTTTCATCCGATAACCGAAGCGGCAGAATTACTCTCGATTCGGTTAAAATGATAAAGGAAAGCTTAGGGGTCAAGACAAGCCTCGGAGTTTCAAATATTTCCTTCGGACTCCCGTCAAGAGAGACTGTAAACTCCCATTTCCTTACTATGGCATTCACGGCCGGTCTTGACTGCGCCATAATGAATCCCTATTCGGCAGCTATGATGGAAAGCTACTATTCCTACAGAGCCTTGTCGGGACTCGACGAAAACTGCGCAGCTTATATTGACTTCGCATCGACTCTGAAAAAAGAAACGGTTACCGTTTCACCGTCGGCAGAAAATACCGAAAGGGAAGATATGCCTCCTCTCGTCAGAGCTATAGTCAAGGGTATGAAGGATGAGACACTGAAAAGTGCAAAGGAGCTTCTTTCAAAGGAGGAGCCTCTTACGGTAATCAATAATTTTATCGTGCCTGCCCTCGACAGAGTCGGTAAACGCTTCGAGGAAAAAACGATGTACCTTCCTCAGCTTCTGATGAGCGCCGAGGCAGCATCCCGTGCCTTCGATGCGGTAAAGGAGCTCGTTTCTGCCTCTGACGAAAGCAAGGGTAAAATAATAGTTGCTACCGTAAAGGGCGATATTCACGATATCGGTAAAAATATCGTGAAGGTTCTTTTAGAAAATTACGGCTACGATGTAATCGACCTCGGTAAGGATGTGGCTCCCGAGGTTATCGTGGAAAAGACGAAGGCTGAAAAGGTTTCTCTCGTAGGACTCAGCGCACTTATGACGACTACCACCGATGCTATGAGGGATACCGTAGAGCTTCTTAAAAGGGAGTGTCCCGACACCTCTACTGTAGTAGGCGGAGCCGTGCTTACGAAGGAATATGCCGAAATGATAGGCGCCGATTATTACGCTAAGGATGCTATGGAGACGGTAAGATTTGCCGAAAGATTCTTTTGCGGTGAAGGCTGATGAAATATAAAGAAATAAAAAAGGCGAGCTTTATTTCCCGACCTAACCGTTTTGTTGCTTTAGTGAGCATAGACGGAAGGGAGACTGCCGTGCATGTGAAAAATACGGGCAGATGCCGTGAGCTTCTCTCGCCGGGAGCTGAGGTGTGGCTCGAAAAAAGCAGTAATCCCGACAGAAAATACCGTTATTCCCTCGTGACGGTTAAAAAGGGTGAGAGAATGGTTAATATGGATTCTCAGGCACCCAATAAAGCCGTAGGTGAATGGCTTTCCGAAGGTGGACTATTCTCTGATGTGAAGCTCATAAGGCCCGAGTGCAGATACGGAAATTCCCGTTTTGATTTTTATGTGGAATACGGTGACAGGAAGGCCTTTATAGAGGTCAAGGGCGTTACCTTGGAAAATGACGGAGCTGTTTCCTTCCCTGATGCACCTACGGAAAGGGGAAGTAAGCATCTCAGAGAGCTCAGCTCCTGTGTAAAGGACGGATATGAGGCCTATGTTATCTTCGTGGTACAGATGAAAAATGTCCTTTATTTTACCACCAATGAGGCTCACGACCCGGTTTTCGCCCGTACCCTTACCGAGGCACGAAATGAGGGCGTAAGGATTCTGGCCTATGACTGCTTCGTTACAGAGGACGAAATGAAAATAGGGGACAAGGTAGAAGTAAAAATTTAACAGATACCGCTGTAAAGGTCTGAGGACTTATACAGCGGTTTTTTTGTACCTTTTTATATAAAAAGTAAGATAAAAGTAATAAAAAAATTATTGATAAAAGGTTTAATATATGTTATGATATGATTAACAGTATATATAAACGGTTACGAAAGGTCATTTTATGTCACATAAAATAAAAAATATATTTATTTTTCTGATTATTTCAGCGGTAATTGCTGCGGCTTGTATTCCTGCTTTTGCGTCTCTTACGGTTTACAGTGAAGCACTTTACGGCGAAGAGGATCGTATAATGTCTGTTTCCTACAGAGGCGACACCTCTCTTTATCCCGAAAATTCTCTCGAGGGTGTGCTTTCTGCCGAGGAAAAGGGTGCTGACGGTGTGAGTGTCGGTGTTCGTAAAACATCGGATGGAATTTATGTTCTTACCGAGAATAAAAAGCTCTCTGCGGTAAGCGATGCACCTTATGAGGATGTCAGCTCAATCACCTATGAGGAGCTTCAGGATTATTATCTTAAGGATAACACGGGCAGCCTTACGAAATACCGTATGGTTTCCTTGAGTCAGACTATCTCTCTTACGGGCGATGATTTTATTATTATCGTCGATGCCGACTGGGAGGAAAGAGACGGAATTTACGAGCTTATCAGACATTACGGTGCCTTTGACAGAATAATAATAAGAACAGATGAAGCCGCTTCGAGAGTAAACGAATGGATATCCTCTAAGCAGGAAAGTGTAAATGTTATCAGCGTTTATAAGGGCAATATAATCTTTTCCGCTGTTTCGAATTTCAATAAAATGAGCGAGGGCAAGGCTCCCTTTGTTCAGTATCAGAGTAAAAATTATTTTAATGTGGTTTACGGTAATTTCTTCTGCAAAAGATTTGCTTATAAGGACGCACCGAAGGCCATAGCGCCTATGTATGATCTTGACCTTTCGGGGCAGAGAACGGACAGCTCTGAGGGCTGGAATGAGGTTATCGAAGCAGGCTACAGCGTTATCGAAACAAATAATTTAGTCTCTCTCGTTTCATATATCGACAGGCACGGAAAAAGCGGTAAGGCTTTGGCTGCTTTGGCCGAAAAAGCCTGCTATATTCCTACGGAAGCCTATTCTCAGGTGCAAAGAGAAAATCTTACCGATGCACTTGATTATGCCGTAGAGGCTTTAAGTAAAATTTCGAGCCTTGATGAGTATGAGAGCGCGTACTCGGCTCTTCTTTTAGCTATGAACGAGCTGAGCATCAGCCGTGAGAACGATACTCAGAAGGGACAGCTTAATATAACTGCAGGTAAAATCATAGCCGCTGTTCTGGTAGGCTCACTGATTTTAGCGGCACAGATTTTCGTATATAAAATGCAAAAGGAGAGAAAGAGATAATAATTGCATTTTGAATAAACTGAAGAAAATCAACAGGAGGAAAGAAAAATGAAAGTAAAAGAAAAAGTTTGGCTTGAAACAGCCAAAACACCCGAAGAGGTAGGCGTATCTTCAAAGGTAGTAAATGAATTTGTTGAGGCCTGTCTGGAGAAAAACAAAGAGCTTCACGGATTTATGATAATCCGTCACGGCAAAATCGCCTGTGAGGTTTACCGTGAGCCCTTCGCCAGAGAATACAAGCACATGATGTATTCTGTAAGTAAATCCTTTACCTCTACCGCTATCGGCTTTGCAGTAAACGAGGGTTATTTTGATGTGGACACCCGTTTCGTTGACATTTTCCCCGAGGCAAGAGGAGATAAGCCCGACGAATATTTAGAGGAAATGACGGTCGAAGATCTTCTTACTATGAGAAGCGGTAAATCTGTCAGTGTTTTCCTTGACAGAACCAAGGACAGATGGTTCAAGGATATCGTTAATTCTCCCTGGATTTCCGAGCCTGGCACCGAATTCCTTTATATCAGCGAGAATATGTATCTTCTTTGCTGCATTATCCATAAGGTTACAGGTATGTCCGTTATGGAATTCCTTAAGCCACGTCTTTTTGAGCCTCTCGGAATAGAAAATGCTTTCTGGGAGACCTGTCCCCGCGGTATTGAAGCAGGCGGCTGGGGTATGATGCTTTCACTGGAGGATCTTGCTAAGTTTACTTACTGCTATCAGCAGATGGGTAAATTTGACGGCAAGCAGGTTATTCCCGAGGAATGGATAAAGACCGCTACGGCATATCACGCTGATACCACTGCTACACAGCAGGACAGCGACGGTCTGGCAGGCTACGGCTACTGCTTCTGGAGAAACGGCGGCTATGAAAAATCTTACCGTGCCGACGGTATGTTCTGTCAGTTCGGTATCGTATTTGAAGATCTTGATGCCTGCTTTGTTTCTATCGGCGGTGAAATTCATGAGCAGGGTATGCGTGATGTAATTTGGGAGTATTTCCCCAGAGCCTTTACCGAGGCTGACGCTGCTCCGGATAACAAAGAAACTGTTCCTCTTTCGCTTCCCGCTTATGCAAAAGCACCTGTAAAACCCCGTTCTCTTGCTTTGGAAAACAGAATAGCAGAAAAGAAAATCAGCTTCAGAAAGCCTGTTATCGTAAACGTGGCAGGTTATCCCGTTTCCGTAGTTCCTCTGCCTGCGCTCTTTATGGAAAGCGATAAGGCAGGTAATATTTCTGAGGTAACCTTCCGCTTCGGCGACGACGATATGTATATGAACTGGGTTGAAGGCGACGAAGTCAATACAGTACATATCGGCCTTGACGGTGAATACCGTTGGGATAAGATCATTATCGGTAAAATTCCTTATACTACCTGCAGTACGGCCTGCTGGAATACGGAAAGTGAATTAGAGGTACATATCCGCTGTATCGAGGTGCCTGCTGAAAGAATTATCGTCTTTAAATTTAACGGTGATAATGTTATTATGCGTCCCTCCTCTAATCCCGATGCGAGCGTTATGGCTGAAACTCTTAAAAATACCGTTAAGGATGTTATCAAGCAGCCTATGTTCCAGACAGCAGTAAGCAAGGCAATTCCTCACCTTGTTCCTATTATCGACTCAGTACAGAGAGGTAAAATCAAGGTAGACAGAAGATAAAGAAGAGGAGAAATAATATGCTTTTAAAAATTTTACTCGGACTTACGGTTCTTGCCGAAATTGCGGCAGTACCTGTATTCCTTAAGTACTACTGGCCCGGCAGAAGTAAGAAGTCTTTTATATGGAAGATTATTTCCGCTTCGCTGTTTGTCCTTTGCGGATTTCTCTGTGTAAAGATATCGGGTAACAACACACCCTATGCTTCACTGATGATGTGGGGTCTCGTTCTCGGCTTTTTCGGTGATGTGTTCCTTCATTCACTTCAGAATAAGTCGTGGCATTTTGTGGTAGGCTTTCTGTCCTTCCTTGTCGGGCATATTGTTTACATCGTGGCTTTCTGGAAGGCTATCAAGACAACCTATCCCGGCTCACCCGTATTCACCTGGTATGAGCTTTTAGCCACCTTTGTACTCTTAGCCGTTATGCTTGCGATAATGCTTAAGATGAAAATTTTTGAGGGTAAAAAGCCTCTTCTTATAGCCTTTTGTGCTTACGGCTTTATCCTCTTTACTATGCTTACAAAGGGTCTTCGTTATGCTGTCGGAGAGATTGCCTACGGTACGAACGATAATATGATTCCCATATTACTCACTGTGGGTCTCGGTGCCGTGCTTTTCACGGTTTCGGACATAATTCTCGGCTTTACCATTCCTATGGGTGAGACATCGAGAGCAGTACGCTGTGTTAATATCGGCACATATTTTGTCGCACAGATTTTATTCGCCATAAGTATTCTCTTTGTTTTCTCGGCATATCCCTTATATCCCTGACAGATGCTCTCTCTCCGAAAGGGGAGAGAGTTTTTTGCTTTTATTGTTTACAAAAAAGATGATTTATGTTAAAATAGCAGGGTAAAATATTATTAAAGCTTGAAAGGAAGATTTGTATGATAGCATTAGGTGCAGACCACGGAGGTTTTTACCTCAAAGAAGAAATCAAAAAGCATCTCGAAGAAAGAGGTATAGAATATAAAGATTTCGGTACCTATAGTCCCGAGTCCATCGACTATGCGGCCATAGCCTACAGAACCTGTAATTCCGTAGTAGGCGGTGAATGTGAAAAGGCTATTCTCTGCTGCGGTACGGGTATCGGTATTTCTATGGCGGCAAATAAGGTCAAGGGTATCAGAGCAGCCTGCTGCAGCGACTGGTTCAGCGCTAAGTTTACCCGCCTTCATAACGACGCGAACGCTCTCTGTCTCGGCGGAAGAGTAGTAGGCGCAGGCCTTGCTATCGAGATGGTGGATGTATTTCTTGACACAGAGTTCGAGGGCGGAAGACATCAGAGAAGAGTTGATCAGATTATGGCTATTCAGGACGGTGTCTTCGAGGGATAAAATTTTAATATAAGGAGAAAGAAAAAATGGTAGGTTTTTTAAAAAGCATTATTGCGTTTATGACGGCTATAACTTCACTTGTAACCGGCTTTTTAGGTATAGAAACAGATTGTAATGACAGCGTTGACAAATCATTCAGAGTAAAAAGCTATGTGATATGTGACAGAATTCTTGATCCTTCAAGTCTTTGCAGTGAGGACTTCGACATCATTACTGATGTTATTCTTTTCGGTGTAGCTACCTTTGACAGTAAGGGTAATGTTACAGTTGACAGAGAAACTCTTGATAAAGCCCTCGGTAATCTTAAAGAGGCGATAGGGGACAGAGATGTTGAAATAACGCTGAATTTCCTCGGCCCCGGCAGTAAAAGTAATTCGTCTGATTGGTATGAGCAGATGGAGTCCTTGGGCAGGGAGCATAACAAGGCTTTTGCAAGTATGCGTTTGGAGAATAACATAATTGAAGTTCTCGATGAATATGATTTTGACGGTGTTCATTTTGATTATGAATATCCTGTTACGAACGGTGCCTGGTTCGGTTACAATGCCTTTCTTGTTTCTCTCGGCTCTAAGCTCGGAGACGATTATACTCTGAATGTAGCGGCATCAGATTGGTGTCTTGAATATTGGGAACTTGCAATAGAGTTTATTGACTCAATTGAGCTTATGATGTACGATGTTTACGATGAAGAAGGTAAGCACGCTACATTTGATACTGTTGCTACCCGTTCACAGTGGATTAAGGATAAGAATATTCCTCTCGAAAAGATAACCTTCGGTCTTCCCTTCTATGCTAGACCTACCGACGGTGACGGTTATTGGTACGATTATGTCAGTTATGCAGATAAACTCGATGCAAACGGCTTCTACACCGATGAAAGCATAGGAAAGACCTTTTGGTTCAACACTCCCGACGTTATAGCGCAGAAGACAAAGTTTGCTATCGATGAGGGCTATGCAGGTATGATGATATGGCACTACACCTGTGATTTTCCGTCTACCGATGAGGCTTCACTTCTCAGAGCTGTCGGTGAAACTATTACTGCAAACTCTTAAATAAGTGCTTGACAAAAGCAATTTGCAGTGATAAAATAAGCATTAATAAAAACGAATATCCCATATAAATCGTTGACGGAGAGGACAGCTTAAGGGATTTTCAGAGAGCTTTGCGTTTGCTGGAAGCAGAGCATTTTCCGAAAGCAGGGTCTACCACTCCTGAGAGCGTACCGAAATAAGGTATGCCGTTTGCCGCGTTAAGGCGTGAGAGTGCCATCTTTTAAGATGGAATACGGGTGGAACCGTGGAGTTAGAATTTTGACTTCATCCTGTGCAAAATAGCATGGGATGGAGTTTTTCTTTTTATGATGAAAGGAAGTAGAGAAAAATGATTAATGTAACACTTAAAGACGGCGTAGTCCGCGAGTACGAAGAGGGCGCCAGCCTTATTACCGTAGCCAAAAGCCTCGGTGCAGGTCTTTACAAGGCCGCATGTCTCGGTAAAATCGACGGAGAAATCTGCGATTTAAGAACAGTGCTTAAGGGTGACTGTCAGGTTGAAATTTTAACCTTTGATGACGATGAGGCGAAGAAAACCTTCTGGCATACCTGTTCACACATTCTCGCACAGGCAGTTAAAAGACTTTATCCCGATGTAAAGCTTGCTATCGGTCCTGCAGTAGATAAGGGCTTTTATTATGATTTCGACAGTGAGGTAAACTTCACTCCCGAAATCCTCGAAAAGATAGAGGCTGAAATGAAAAAGATAGTCAAGGAAGGTCTTTTCCTTGAAAAATTCGAGCTTTCTCCCGAGGAGGCTATCGCTCTTATGGAAGAAAGAGGGGAGACCTATAAGGTTGAGCTTATCAAAGAGCATGCCGATAAGGGTGAGCCTATCTCCTTCTACCGTCAGGGCGAATTTGAAGAGCTTTGTGCAGGTCCTCACATTCCCGACACCTCCAGAGTAAAGGCCTTCAAGCTTACATCCTGCACAGGTGCTTACTGGAGAGGTGACAGCAAAAATAAGATGCTTCAGAGAATTTACGGTACAGCCTTCACTAAGGCAGCCGACCTTGAAGCACATCTTGCACAGTTAGAGGAAGCTAAAAAGCGTGACCATAATAAGCTCGGCAGAGAGCTTGAAATTTTCACCACCGTTGACTATATCGGTCAGGGTCTTCCCATTATGCTTCCCAAGGGTACACACATTATTCAGACTCTTCAGCGCTTCGTAGAAGACGAGGAAAAGAGAAGAGGCTGGCTCCGTACAAAGACACCTCTTATGGCTAAGAGCGACCTTTATAAAATCTCAGGCCACTGGGATCACTATAAGGACGGTATGTTTGTAATGGGTGACGAGGAAACCGACGATGAGGTTTTTGCACTCCGTCCTATGACCTGTCCCTTCCAGTATCAGGCTTATCTTAACAGAGCCCGTTCCTACCGCGACCTTCCTATGCGTTTAGGTGAAACCTCTACTCTTTTCAGAAATGAAGCATCGGGCGAAATGCACGGTCTTATCCGTGTCCGTCAGTTCACTATTTCCGAGGGACATCTTATGTGTACACCGGAGCAGTTAGAGGATGAATTCAAATCCTGCCTTGAACTCGCTATCTATATGCTTAAAACTCTCGGCCTTTACGAGGATGTTTCCTACCGCTTCTCACAGTGGGATCCCGAGGATACGGAAAAGTATATCGGTACTCCCGAGCAGTGGGATGAGGCTCAGGGTATGATGGGCAGAATTCTCGATAAGCTCGGCATCGATTACAAAATCGGTATCGGCGAGGCAGCCTTCTACGGTCCGAAGCTTGACATTCAGATTAAGAATGTTCACGGTAAGGAGGACACTCTTATTACCATTCAGATCGACCAGATGCTTGCTGAAAAATTCGGTATGGAGTATGTAGCTCCCGACGGAACCAAGAAAAACCCCTACATCATCCACAGAACCTCTATCGGCTGCTATGAGAGAACACTCGCTCTTCTTATCGAAAAATATGCAGGTGCATTCCCTGTATGGCTTTCACCCGAAAAGGTGAGAATTCTTCCTATCGCAGACCGCCATCAGGATGCCGCTTATGCAGTAAAGGAAGCACTTATGGCTGCAGGTATTGACGATGTTGATATAGATACGAGAAGTGAAAAGCTCGGTTACAAGCTTCGTGAAGCACAGCTCGATAAGATTCCCTATATGCTCGTTATCGGCGATAAGGAAGCCGAAGAGGGTACCGTTTCCGTAAGAAAGCGCGGTCACGGCGATCAGGGCTCAATGTCTACGGAAGCATTCGTTGAGCTTATCAAGGAAGACATCGCTACCAGAGTTATCTGGTAAACTCAAAGCATCAAAACAAAGGACAGACCGTAAAAAGTCTGTCCTTTTATGTTTTTACCCTTGACAAACGGAAAATAATGGCTATAATAAATTTTAGCACTCTAGTGTTGTGAGTGCTAAAAATATCATTTTAAGAATGGAGTTAAATATAAAATGGCAAAGAAGCAGTTTAAAGCAGAATCAAAAAAACTTATGGATATGATGATTAATTCCATCTATACCCATAAAGATATTTTCCTTCGTGAGCTTATTTCAAATGCGAGTGACGCTCTCGATAAAAGATATTACCGCAGTCTTTCTCAGGGCGAAAGCGGAAGCGCGAGAGAGGATTATAAGATTAATCTTGCCGTAGACAAGGAAAGCCGTACACTTACCGTTTCCGATAACGGCTGCGGTATGAACGAAAAGGAGCTTGAAACTAACCTCGGTACTATCGCGAAAAGCGGCTCTCTTGATTTTAAGAGCGACCTCGAAAAGGACAGTGATGTAGAAATTATCGGTCAGTTCGGCGTAGGCTTCTACTCAGCCTTTATGGTAGCAGATAAGGTTACGGTAGTAAGTAAGGCTCTCGGTGAGGACAAGGCATACAAATGGGAATCCTCAGGTGTTGACGGCTACACTATCGGTGAGGCTGAAAAGGATAGCGAGGGTACGGTTATCACTCTTAAAATCAAGGAAAACACCGAAAACGAAAACTACGATAAATATCTTGACCAGTACGGAGTGCAGGATATCGTTACTAAATATTCCGACTATATCCGTTATCCCATTATGCTCGATATGAGTCACACTCAGCTCAAAGAAGGCACAGAGGATGAATATGAGACCGTAACAGAGCCTACACAGCTTAACAGTATGGTGCCTCTCTGGAGAAAGAATAAAAACGAAATCACAGCCGATGACTATAATAATTTCTATATGTCCAAATTCTATGATTTCGAAGCACCTCTCAAGACTATACATTCTAAAACCGAAGGTCAGATTTCCTATGATGCGCTGATGTATATTCCTGCTCACGCACCCTTTGATTTCTATTCAAAGGATTACGAAAAGGGTCTTCAGCTTTACTCAAACGGTGTACTTATTATGGATAAGTGCAGCGACCTTCTTCCCGATTATTTCAGCTTTGTAAAGGGTCTCGTTGACTCCGCTGACCTTTCTCTTAATATTTCAAGAGAGCTTTTACAGCAGGATCATATCCTTAAAATTATCGCTAAAAATGTAGAAAAGAAAATCAAAAACGAGCTTTCAAAGATGCTTGCAAGCGACAGAGAGGCCTATGAGAAATTCTTCTCCGCCTTCGGTGTTCAGCTTAAATACGGTCTTTACAGCGATTACGGAATGAATAAGGAAACTCTTAAGGATCTTGTTATGTTCTGTTCCTCTAACGAAAAGAAGCTCACCACTCTCAAGGAATACACAGAAAGAATGAGAGAGGAGCAGAAGACTATCTACTACGCTTCGGGCGAAACTATGGACAAAATAGACCTTCTTCCTCAGGCTGATGCAGTAAAGAGCAAGGGCTATGAGATACTCTATTTCACCGACGATGTAGATGAGTTCGCTATTCAGATGCTTCGCGAGTACGACGGAAAGACATTTACAAATATTTGTGCAGCAGGTCTCGACCTCGAGAGCGAAGAGGAAAAAAAGGCAGTGAGCAAAAAGAATGAGGATGAAAAGGAGCTTCTCGCTTTCCTTAAGGAGAGCATCGGAGACAGCGTGAATGAGGTAAGATTTACTTCATCTCTTAAAAAGCATCCCGTATGCCTCACCACAGAGGGTATGCTTTCTCTCGAAATGGAAAAGGTGCTTTCTGCTATGCCCGGTGCTAACGGCAGCGCCAAGGCTACTCTTATTCTCGAAATCAGCACAGAGCATCCTATTGCAGAAAAGCTCGTAAAGCTTTACGGTGAGGATAAGGAAAAGACAGCTAAGTATGCGAAGCTTCTCTATGCTCAGAGCTGTCTTATCGCAGGCAGAGCAGTAGATAACCCTGCAGAGTTCAGCGAGATGATTTGTGAATTAATGTAAAGATACCTTTATAATGTAAGGCGGGATAACTCATCCCGCCTTTTATATTTGATTGACAGCGATTTAAAATATTGATATAATCGAAGAATAAAGGAGATGATAAAATGAAGAAAAAATCTTTTCTTATAATCTGTCCCATACTGGTTATCGGTATTATCTGCGGTGTTATTTACTTGGCACCTCACAGCACCGAGGGTGCGGTATTATCTAACCCTAATGCAAGTGAAAGCGCCAAAGAGCTTTATGATTATATCTGCAAGACAAGCGGAAAAGCAGTTATCTCCGGTCAGCAGGAAAGCACCTGGATGGGCAGTGCTGATTATGAAACAGACTACATATATTCCGCATCGGGTAAATTACCTCTTATCAAGGGCTTCGACTATATGAACGACGACTTTGACGGAGTCAATAAGAGAGTAGTCGAATGGCACGAAAAAGGCGGCATAGTTACTGTCTGCTGGCACTGCGGAAGTGATTTCAGCGGTGAATGGACTGACTGCAAGGAAACAGATATAGCTGACTGGGATAAGGCTCTCACACCGGGCACCGAGGAATATGATAATCTTGTCAGAGGGATGGATAAGGGTGCAGAGGCACTTAAGGAATTACAGGAAAAGGCTATACCCGTTTTATGGCGGCCTTTCCATGAGTTTGACGGAGACTGGTTCTGGTGGAGCCGAGGAGGAAGCGAAAGCTTCAAAAAGCTGTGGCAGATAATGTATGAGAGATACACCGATTACCACGGCCTTAATAATCTTATATGGGTACTCGGATACTCTCACAAAATGCTCGATGTAAAGGACTGGTATGTAGGTGACGGCTATTGCGATATTATCGGCGCTGACACCTATGACATCGAAATAGTGCATAAGCTTTACCGAAAGATGAAAAGCGTAACCTCGGCACCGAAGCCTCTCTGCCTTCACGAATGCGGAAAGAATCCGACAGCCGAGGAGTTAAAGAAATCACCCTGGAGCTATTTTATGACCTGGCACACGGAATATCTGACGGACACGAATACTCCTGAGGAGATAAATGCCCTTTATAACAGTGAGCTTGTGGTGACATTGGAATAAAAAAGGGATTGTTGCAGTAAGCTACAGAAGAGTTTTTTTCGTCCCGAAGTCCTATGATTATACTCCGAGAGGGTGAAAAAACACCTAAAAAAGCAAAAATTTATTATAAAAAACACCATATTATTCTATATAACAATTAAAACAGGTGCGTTTCAAGTCAGAAATAACTGAACTTAAACACACCTGTTTTTTGCTTTTCTTTTTGGTTTGCGCTTAGTGCAACAGCCACCTTGAGCTTTAAATCAGATGATTCCGAGAGGAATAAGCACCGCCAGAAGGAGTGCATCGAGTCCCCAGAGTACAGCGAGGAATTTAATCTGTGTCTTTCTCGGCTTGTCGTAAATGAGGTTAGCGGCAAGGAAGAAGGGGATGTATGTAGTGATGAATACGGGAAGTGCGCCCCACCATTTGTAAACCCAGATAAATGCGGGAGTAGAGGCGAGGAAAATTTCGAATATCGAGAAGAAGGCCGCGTTACCGATTGCGAAAGCGATTCTGTTATTTATGCCAAGGATTTTTTTATTTTTGTCTGCAGGCATAAGGTCCGCCATAAAGCCGGCTATGGAGAACATAAGAGAAAGCTCCCAGCTTACACCGATAAGCAGAATGAAAGAGGTGCTTTCAGGACTTACTGTCCATAAAGCATATCCTGAGAAGTGTGCGATTACAGCATTCATTATTTCGTAAAACCAATGAACGCCGTAGAGTGCAAGTGCCGCCGCTATGCCGTTGTAGTTTTTCTTTTTTATCTGCGGAATATAAACACCGCAGACTACTAAAGCAAGCAGGGTAATGAAGGTCCAGTTGAAATTGTCTGTGCTTCTGACTGCTTGAGCCGCTGCCTCTGCAGCCGCCATTGCAGCAGATGATCCGTCACCGAATAACATAATATTTTCTCCTTTTCTTTTATTAGGGTTACCCCTTAAGAAAAGTATATCACTCGGAAAAATCTTAGTCAAGATTTTTTTGAAAAAGTAAACCCCGTTCTGAGAACGAGGCTTTGCGGTTACAGGTTGATCGGATAAAAGCTATATTAAATTTAATTTTCTTAAATTGTTTTCGGTAATCTGCTTTTCAGTTCAAGCAAGCAATGTTTCAGACATCAAAGTAAAATCCCGCCCTCTTATGAGAACGGGATTTTGGAGCTGATAACCGGATTTGAACCGGTGACCTCATCCTTACCAAGGACACGACCGTCTGCAAGCAGACCGTTTGGGTGCTACTTCCCTTGAACAGAAGGTTTTCAGATTATTGCATTTTCTTTTGGTTTTATCCAACTGCATTCTTTTTCCAAAAGGTAGTATAACACTTAATTTGTTCATGAAACAAGATGTTTGAACTTTATTGAACATCTTGTTTTAAGGGTGGCAATGGTTTGCGGTTTGAGTAGAACTACGGTTTACAAATATGTGGGGCTTTTGGAAAATTGATATAAAATCAAGTCAGACATTTAACAAGTATAATCTTAGATTATATTATGTGCTAAATGTCTGACTTTAAATTTAGGTTATTATTTGCTTTTATCTGATTTTATAATTGATTTCAGTTGTTTTTTCGTTATTGCTGTCATTCGGCAGACTTATTTTGATAAACAATGGAGCGCTTTCATTATCCATTACTTCTTTAGGAACTTCAATATAGCCTCTGCCTTCGCAAGTTTGGCTAAGAGGGTCAAGAGATGTGATATCGGTTAAAATAACATAATCGCCTTTAATCAAATTTGCAGCTGCGGTGAATTCATACCCGTCATTATAGTCAGCAATAATTCCTAAATTAACAGGGAATGTTAATTTCTCTTTGCTTATGTTTTTAATGGTGTATGAAAATGAAATCATAATCTTTCCGTCATCTGCCACAAAAGGATTGTTATATTGTTTTTCTTCTGTTGGTAGCAAATATTCGGGGTCAGGTGTTTTGCCTGTTTGGAAAGTAGCATTTTTTAATTTTTCTGCATATTCAAAACGGGAAAGTGAAAATTCTACTACGGAAGTTGTTACAACTGAGCCGACAGGATATTCTGTTTTATCTTTTGCACAAGCGCAAAGAGAAAAACAGAATAAAATGGCTAATGACAATGCTATAATTTTTTTCATTTTAAATTTCCTTTCTGATTTTAGATGTGATATGTAAAAAAACTTTCCTACCCCCCTTAAAAAATAAAAAGTGTGTGCAAACCGAAGAATGCACACACGAAAAATGCAGACTTTGATTTGCTACCACACAAAAAATCCACAATCCAAACTAAGAAATGCGAAAACAAGCCCGCATTTTTACCGAAATAAAAATGCACACTCTTAGTTTGGCAGTATTTTGATTTTTTATGTGGTGCTTTTAGTTTATCACCATTACTTCAAAAAATCAACTGTTTGTTTATATTTCTCTGACTGTCCACGAAATACAATTTTTGAACGCATAATATGACCGCATCCCTTCATAAAAAAAGTGTAAAAAAGGATGTAGTCAGATAAAATTATAAAAAATAAAGAAAAAACCCTTGAAACCTTAAGTTTCAAGGGTTTGGAGCTGATAACCGGATTTGAACCGGTGACCTCATCCTTACCAAGGATGCACTCTACCTACTGAGCTATATCAGCACACTTTATTTGTGAAAGCCTACTGATTATATCCTATTTTATCCCTCTTGTCAACCTTTATCGGTAAACTTTTTAATTTTTTCTCACTTTTTTCCTGCCTTGGATGTGTGCATCCTTGGTAAGGATGTATTCTTTCGAAACAAAAGGAGTACAAAGTGACACAGAATGTGGTATTTTTAATAAAACTTAAGATATTTAGCGAAAACCGATGACAAATTAAAAAAAGTGTGTTATAATCTCTTGAATATTAATTTTTACGGAGGAAGACATGAAAAAGTATATTTCCCGTCTTAAAAAAGGCTGTAAATTACATACTTTTATATACTGGACTCTTTTAAGGGTGCTTATGATAGCTGCTTTTGTCGGTACGGCTTTCTCCGAGAGCGCTACTCTTACGGCGACAGTGCATACCGCTGTTTGCTTTTTTGCATCCTTCCTCTGGGAGCTTTCTCAGGCGATGCCGAAAAAAAGCCTTTTGCGCTTTATTCCGTCTTCCATACATACCGCGCTTAATACGGGACTTTTTATTTCCTCGTTCTTCGGTGTTTATCTTAATTGGTATTATGATATGAGGTATTTTGATCCCGTTATGACTGCCGCTTTTGCCTTCTGGGCTGTTCTCTACGGCTATGAAATAGGCTACGGCTTAGTTAAAAAATATCATTTCTCTGCTACTAAGGCTATGATTTTCTATGCCGCTTTCGGTGTAAGCTTTATTTTTTTCAATGCCTGTGAGCTGGGTGAGTTTCTTTGTGACCAGCTTATCGGTCTTGCCACGGGAGATGTAGGAAATGCACAGTTCTGGTCGGTGGCCTTGGCAGAGGGTACAGGCAGAGAGGTAAGCATTATCGACGCCATTAATCCCGAAAGAATCCCTCTTATGGATATTATGGCAGATATTATTATTCATTCTGCCTCAGCTTTTCTGGCTCTGATTTTTATCAATGTATTCCCTTATCGCCTTAGAGGCAGATTTAAGTACGATATTGATTACGGTAATAATAAAACTAAAGCAGCAGACAGCTCTGCAGGTTGAAGGTTGGTAAAAAAATGAAGGATTATCTGAACCGTTTAAGAAATAACTGTCCCCGTTCTACATATATCTTCTGGTGGATAATAAGATTTGCTATGATCGGTATGTTTATCAAATCTCTTTTCGATGAGCCTTTCAATTGGGTTATTTCCGTAGAAATACTGATGAATCTCGGTATAATGTTTATGTGGGAATTCTGTATGGCTACACCGAAATGGACCGTTTTCCGTTATATAGAGCCGATTATGCAGACGGCTATTACCGTGGTTGACTTTATCGCGGTAATTACGGCTTATCTGCTCGATTTCTATTTCGAGGTAAGACTCTGGGACTCTTTTCTTCATTTTATCTGCAGCGTCGGTATCGTATTTTTCGGTTATGAGTTTGCCTGCGCTCTTATTAAAAAGGAGAAAAAGACAGCACCGCTTCCGCTGATTCTTCTTTGTGCCGTAGGCTTCAGCTTTATGTGTACTACTCTTTGGGAGATTTTCGAGTTCGCGGGTGACCAGGCGATAGGTCTTACTACAGGAACGGTCGGAAGGTCACAGTTCTGGTCCTATACTAACCTTTTAGGTACTGCTAAGAGTCAGACACTTTTCGATTACATCGATGTAGGACGCTATCCGATTATGGATACTATGGGTGATATGGTGCTTAATACATCGGGTGCGCTTCTCGGTGCTCTCGTGCTTAAGATTTATCCCTACCGTCATAAGGGAATATTCAAGCTTGATTATGTAATACCCGAAGCAGAGGAATAAGCCTCTGCTTTATTGTTTGACTTTTTGTGCTTTTGAGTGTACAATGTAGAAAACAAAGGAGGAATAAAATATGAAAAAAAGTAAAATTATTATCATTGCTCTTGCCGTGGTTATTGCGGTTATCGCTGCAATTGCTATAGGCGTTACCGTCAGTAAAAAGGCTGATATTATCGACTTCGGTGAAATCGTGCTCGACGGCATTCCCGAAAAGGAAGCTGACGCTACCCGTATAATGTCCTTTAATGTCCGCTGTAAGGACGATCCCGAGGGAAGCATAGATAACCGTTCACAGCTTTGTGTAGAGGTTATCAATCAGTATGCTCCCGACTCCTTCGGCGTTCAGGAGGCTACACCGAAATGGCTTCGTATCTTTGACGATAAGGTAGGGGACAGATATGCCCGTGTAGGCGAATCGAGAGATTTCTTCGGTCCCTTCAGTGAATACAACTGCGTGTACTATCTTAAGGATAAGTATAATCTTCTCGACAGCGGCACCTTCTGGCTTTCGGAAACTCCCTATAAAAAATACTCGGTAAGTTACGACAGTGCCTGCAGAAGAATCGCCTCCTGGGCTGTTCTCGAGGACAAGACTACGGGCGAGGTTTACACACATATAAATACTCATCTTGACCATGTTCTCGAAAGCACAAGAGATGCTCAGTGTAAGGTGCTTTTAGCCGAAATGGCTAAATTACAGACACAGGGAACGGTCGTAATTACCGGCGATTTCAATACCTACAGTGACGGTGATGTTTATGCTTCTATGACTGCAGGTGCCGACGATGCTGCCGTAACGGCGGATTTAGCTGTCGAAGCCGGTATAACCTACCATAATTACGGTAAAAAGGCAGATGAAGGACAGGGCGCCATTGACTTCATCTTCGTTACCAAGGATACTCCCGTCGACACCTATAAGGTTATCAAAGACACCGTACAGGGAATGTATCCCTCTGACCACTATCCGATTATTGCGGATATTCACATTTAATTATCTGTACATCTGAAAAATGAAAGGCCTGTCGGATTTTCCGACAGGCTGTTTGCTTATTTGGATTTTTTATTTTTTTCTGTATCCGAAGCATCCTGTGCTTCTGTTTTTTCTATCGGTTTCCAAAGATGAAGGATGCCCTCATCATTGAGAAGCTTAAGCATAATGATTATCATCGGCGCGATGAACATACCCAGGACACCGAAAACCTTAAGACCTATATACATAGCACTGATGGTGAGGAAGGGAGGAAGTCCGAGCTGTCCGGCCACGAACTTAGGCTCGATAATCTGCCTTATAACGGTAATCGAGGCGTACATTATTCCGAGACCTATCGCCATAGGGAAATTACCCGTTAAAAGAGAATAGGCAATCCACGGAAGAAGAATGGTACCTGTACCGAGGACGGGAATGATGTCGATTATGGCAGTAACGAGAGAGATTATCGCGATATAGTTTGAGGAGAAAATTCCTAACAAGCGAAGAACGTAAAAGCCTATAGAAAGCTCGATAAAGGTGATAAGGATGATGGAAAGGTAAGCCTTGCCCATTTTACCGAGAGAGGATTTGAGAAGAGAGATTGCTCTGGAAACATCCTTCGCCTTCTTTTCGCTGAGCTGAGCCTTTACGAACTGTCTTATAAAATCGTAATCGGCAGTAATAAAGCAGGCGGCAACGATGGAAATAACCGTAGCGATAACCACGGAGGGTATTTGTCTGGCAGTAGAAATAACTCCTGAAATGGGAGTGGTTATCCAGGAAAGACTGAAGGAGCCTTCGAGAGTGCCTGCGATATCCTGGGTAAAATCATTGCTTGTGCCTGCGAGCCATTCACGGATTTCCACGAAAAGAGCAGTAATGTTTTCCTTAAGGGTTTTACTTAAAAATTCGGGGAAGCCCGACACGAAGTTAAGAACAGCGTTTTCTACAGTGTTTACGAGGTTATCGGTATTCTGAAGCTGAAGCATAACATAATCGATAAAGCCGCCGATTTCCTGGACGATTCTGACACCGATAAGTGCGGTGAAAAAGAGCAGGACAGCCAGAAGACCGAGAACACACAGCGTAGATGCAAAGCCTTTTTTTAAGGGCGTTTTTCGCATAATGAAGTTTTTAGGTCTCTGAAGAAGAGAAGCGATTATGAAAGCGGCGATAATCGGAAAAAGAGTACCCATAGCGTATTTGAAAATAAGAAAGCAGAGAGCTATGATTATTCCGTAATAAGCTATATTGATAATAAATTTACGTTTTTTTTCTACTTCGGTCAATTTAAACACCTCACTTTATTCAGTAACATATATTATATTAACCTATTATTGATTTAAAATCAATGAAATTAAAAAAATCGTTATAAAATAAAGAAAAATTTTACTCAAAACTCTTTCCTTAATGAACAAAATGTGTTATCATAACCTATAAGTTTTCTTTGAAGGGGAATGTTTTCTTCTTCGGGAATGAAATTCACAGAAAGGTCGTGAAAAAATGAACGTTGCTATTTTGGGCTACGGTGTGGTTGGCTCGGGCGTTGCCGAGGTAATCAGCAAAAACGCTGATATTATGAAAAAGAACAGCAATGTGTCTTTATCACTTTCTCATATTCTTGATATCAGGGACTTCGAAAACTGTCCTTTTCAGGATATTATGACCAAAGATTTTTATGATATTTTAAATGACAGTAAGGTTGACATCGTCGTAGAAACCATGGGCGGAGTAAGTCCTGCCTTTGAATTCGTTTCAGCCTGCCTTAAGGCCGGTAAGCATGTAGTAACCTCAAATAAAGAGCTTGTGGCTGTAAAGGGCTTTGAGCTTCTGGAAATCGCCAGAAAAAAGGACGTCAACTTCCTTTTCGAGGCTGCAGTAGGCGGAGGTATTCCTATTATAAGACCTATCAGCCGCTGTCTCGCAGGTAACCGAATAAGTGAGGTCGCAGGTATTCTTAACGGAACCTCTAACTTTATTCTTACTAAAATGATAACAGAGAATATGGACTTCGATGTAGCTCTTAAGCTTGCTCAGGAAAAGGGCTATGCGGAAAAGGATCCCACCGCTGATGTGGAGGGCTTTGATGCACTGAGAAAAATCTGTATTCTCGCTTCACTCTGCTTCGGCAATCATGTTTATCCTAACGGTGTTTATACCGAGGGTATTTCTAAAGTAACGCTCGAGGATGTTGAATTTGCTTCTTCCTTCGGCTGTGTAATAAAGCTTATTGCCAAAGCAAAGAAAATGGATAACGGAAAAATCAGCCTTACGGTTTCCCCCTGCTTTGTTAAGAATGAAAGCATGCTCGCAGGCGTAAACGGAGTGTTCAATGCCTGTCTTGTCAGAGGTGACTCGGTAGGTGATGTAGTCCTTTACGGTCAGGGTGCAGGCAAGCTTGCCACCGCTTCGGCTGTAGTAGGCGATGTGATTGACTGTGCATGTAACACTAAGGAAAGAAAGTTCTTCGGATGGGATGAAGGCAAGGATGATCTTCTGGCAGATTATCTTGATGAAGAGGTAGCACTTTATGTAAGAGCGACTGCCGAAAGCATGGAAAACGCTCAGGCGGAAATTGAGAATCATTTAGGAAAAGTAACTTACCTTTCCAGAAATGAACAGGCCTTCGACGAAATCGCATTTGTCACACCTGTAATGAAGGAAAGAGAACTTAGAAAGATTATCGTAAAGTTACCTGTTTCGGTAATCAGCACCATCAGAACAGTAGACTATTAATTAAGGAGGAAGAGTATGTCTCTTATAGTACAGAAATTCGGCGGCTCTTCTGTCGCTAATGCAGAGAGAGTAATGAATGTAGCCCGCATCATTACGGATACTTATAAAAACGGAAACAATGTAGTAGTTGTTGTTTCGGCTCAGGGCGACACCACAGATGACCTTATAGAAAAGGCTAAGGAAATCAATCCTAATGCTTCTAAGAGAGAAATGGATATGCTTCTTACTGCAGGTGAGCAGATTTCTATTTCACTTCTTGCTATGGCTATCGAAAGCCTCGGCTATCCTGTTATTTCACTTTTAGGCTGGCAGGCAGGCTTCTTTACTAATTCATCCTACGGTATGGCAAGAATTCATGAGGTAAAGACTGAAAGACTCGAAAGAGAGCTTGATCAGAAGAAAATCGTTATCGTAGCAGGCTTCCAGGGTCTTAATAAGTATGAAGATCTTACTACCCTCGGCAGAGGCGGCTCCGATACAAGTGCCGTAGCTATTGCTGCTGCTCTTCACGCTGACCGCTGTCAGATTTTCACCGATGTTACAGGTGTATTTACCGCTGACCCGAGAAAGGTCGAAAATGCACAGAAGCTTTCAGACATCACTTATGATGAAATGCTTGAGTTCGCTACTCTGGGCGCACAGGTTCTTAATAATCGCTCAGTAGAAATGGCGAAGAAATATAATGTTGAGCTTGAAGTTCTTTCAAGTATGGTAAGAGAAAAAGGAACAATCGTCAGGGAGGTTGCTAATATGGAAAAAATGTTAATCAGAGGCGTAACAAAGGATACAGATGTTGCCAGAATTTCAGTCGTAGGTATGAAGGATATTCCCGGTAACGCTTTCAAAATGTTCTCAAGACTTGCACAGAAGAAGATAAATATCGACGTTATTCTTCAGTCGGTAGGCCGTGACGGTACAAAGGATATTTCATTTACCTGTGCGAAGAACTGTGCCGATGATGCAGTAGCAATCCTCGAAGACATCTTCTCTATGGAGGGTGCGGTAGTTTCTTCGGATACTACAGTTGCTAAAATTTCTATCGTAGGTGCAGGTATGCAGTCCCATTCAGGTACAGCATCAAAGATGTTCGGCGCACTTTATGAGGCAGGAATAAACATTTCTATGATTTCCACCAGTGAAATCACTATCAGCGTTCTTATTGATAAGGAGCTTGCCGATAAGGCTGTTTCAGCAGTACACAAGGCATTCTTCGGTTAATTAAGAATAATTAAGACTGTCATTTTTCGGTGGCAGTCTTTTTTATCTATTGAAATTACCTGTAAAAAGTGATAAAATTGTAAGAAAACGAAGGGAGAGAATAAATTGGAAGAAAAGAAAAATATAGTCGGACTTGCTAAAGATAAATTAAAAGAGATAAAAAACTACTGGAAAAAAGCTCCAGAGGGTAAGTATGTTTCTTATAAAGAGCTTGTCGCATATTCTGTCGGCGGTGCAGGCGTTTATTTTATCTTCTCCTTGGTGGGAATGATAGCACTGAGCGCAGGCAGTATGATAGTAGGTGCTTCCATAGGTATTAAGGCTATTGACCTTCAGACTATGAATGCGGTTTCAATTATTCTTAGTCTGCTTATTGCTCCTGCCAGAGCCATGATGTTTGATAATACCCGAAGCAAAATGGGTAAATTCAGACCTTACATACTTTATCTCGGTTTGCCTACGGCAATTCTGGGTACAGCCTTTGTGTATATGCCTTATGAGACGATGGAATATAATGAGAAATGCATAACCGTTTTTGTTTTTTATACGCTTCTTCAGTTCTTTTCACCTTTCTATCAGTCGGCATACATCAGTCTGGCACAGGTTCTTTCTCCTAATTCCCGTGAAAGAGGCTGGATAATTGAAATCAGCTCGATTATCTATTCCTTCGCTCCTACTGTAATTAATCCTGTATTGCCTCTTATCGGTAAAATGGAAGAGCTTTCCACCTACAGAAAGGCTTTTCCCATATTCTGCATTATAGGTCTTGCCGTGAGTATGCTTGCTGTATTCGGTACGGAGGAAAAAATTATCGTACCTAAAAATTATGTGCAGAAAATTAGCTTTACGGAAGGGTTGAGAAAGGTTTCGAAGAATAAGTATTTCTGGATTATAAATTCCTCGGGATGGCTTGGCTTCCTGAATATGGGATACAGTAATATTTTTCAATGGATATTCTACTACGGGATGAATAACCCGACACTTTATGCTTTGATGGTAGTTTTAAAGGGTGAAGCCTCCACTCCGGGTATGGTTCTTGCTGCACCTATTATGAACAAGATAGGAAAGAAAAAAATCTGCTTCCTTTCTATATTCGGTCAGGTTGTAAGCATAGCTATGATGCTTGCCTGTTACAGAAATTATGTGCTTGTGTTTGTGTTTATGTTCCTAAAGGATATGTTCGGTGCTCTTTCTATAATTTATATCCCTGCTATGAATGCGGATATGATGGATTATCAGCAGTATAAAACAGGCGACAGACTCGAAGGCTTTATCGGCCAGACAGGGCCTCTTCTTACGTCTGTTATTTCACTCGGAACAGGCTACGCAATTCCTGTAATTCTTAAAAGTTTAGGCTTTACTAATAACTACGATGCACTTTATGATGAAAATTTCCGTAATCCTCTGGTGTATGCACTTCTTATTTGCAGCGTTATCGGTACGCTTTTGTCAGCAATTCCTTTCTTTTTCTATGATCTCGACGAAAACAAGAGAAGCAATATGATTAAGGTTCTTAAAATCCGCGCCGTATTTGAGGACTACATAAACGGTGAGCTTTCCGAAGAAAAATTTGCTGATGTCGTAAAAGAAGTCGATGAAGCAAAAGCAGTTCTCGCCGACAGAGATAACCGCAAGGCAGAGGATGTCGAGGGAGCAGAGCTTACGGTGAACGAACTGACTAAATTCTCTTCTGCAGAATACACGGAAAAGCTCGCACGGGCAGAAAGAATAGTTGCTTCAGGTCTTGAAGGTCTTGCCGTATTCGATAAGGAAGCTTTCGAAGAAGCGAAGAAGCTTTCCGGTACTACCAAGTCTGAAAAGAAGGCCAGAAGAGAAAAGATAGAGTGTCTTAAAGCTCTCGAAAGAAGTGCGGAAATTATCTCTGCGCATTATCCTGAAGGTATCAGAGAGTTTGATAAGAGCCGAATAGACCGTGTTAACTCGATGCCTGAAACAACATTTGATGAAAGAAAAGAGAAAAAACAGGCTATGAAAAAGCTCGGAAAAGAGCTCGAACTGTACAATATAGCTACGAAGCCCTTCAGAGAGGCAGAAATTATGCTTGAAATGAAGGCCGCTTATGAAGAATACGAAGCTCTTAAGGAAAAATATCTCCCCGCAAACTGACAATAACAGGTGATTTAATGAAAAACAAAGGTGTAATGGTAAAATGGTTTTTACCCTATTTCAAAAAGCATAAAAAGGTTCTTTTTCTGGATCTTTTCTGCGCTGCTCTTACTACGGGTGCAGAGCTTATTCTTCCGATGATGGTAAGAGAAATTACCAATATAGCCACAACAGATATTTCCAAGCTGACTATGGAGCTTATTCTGTCTATGGCAGCGGTTTATGCCGTGTTCAAAATAATCGATATGTGTGCGGGCTACTATATGATTTATGTAGGTCACGGGATGGGTGTAAAAATCGAAAGAGATATGCGTGAGGATATGTTTTCCCATCTTCTTACGGCACCCTTCAGCTACTTCGATAAAACCAAGGTAGGTCAGCTTATGTCGAGAATAACTACCGACCTTTTCGATATTGCTGAATTTTCCCATCACTGTCCCGAGGAATTTTTTATTGCCGGAATCAAGGTAACGGTTTCTTTCGCTGTGCTTACTACCATAAATCCTCTGCTTACGGTTTCTACCTTCGTGGTAATACCTCTTATTTTCTGGGGTACTATGTATTTCCGTCGGAAGATGAGACAGGTTTTCGCCGAAAGAAGAGTAATAGCAGGTGATGTAAACGCACAGACCGAAACTACACTTTTAGGTATAAGAGTAGTAAAATCCTTCGGCAACGAAAGCATAGAAAGAAGCAAGTTCAATAAAGAAAGCAAAAGACTTTCAGAGGTACAGACTGCTTCTTATAAGTATATGGCAAGGCTTAATGCCGTCGTCAGACTTTTCGACGGTCTTATGTATCTTATTATGATTCTTTTAGGCGGAGTATTTCTTATTAAGGGGAAAATTACCGCCGCGGATATGACGGCGTATCTTCTTTATATCGGTATGCTTATCTCAGCTATCAAGCGCATCGTGGAATTTACGGAGCAGTTCGAAAAGGGTGTTACGGGTGTTATGCGTTTTGCTGAAATTCTGGAAACACCTTCAGAGAAGGGCTACGAGGCTACTGAAGAAATCGCCGATGTAAAGGGCGATATTGATTTTGAGGATGTAACCTTCAGCTACAGCAGTGAAAAGGGTAATGTTCTGGCGAATATAAATCTTTCGGTTAAAAAGGGCGAAAATATCGCTATCGTAGGTCCTTCCGGCAGCGGAAAGACTACACTTTGCAGTCTGCTTTCACGCTTCTATGAGCTTACGGACGGTGTAATAAGACTCGACGGAAGAAATATAAACGACCTTTCTCTGGAATCTCTTCGTTCTGCTATCGGCGTGGTACAGCAGGATGTCTACCTTTTCTCAGGCTCTGTCCTCGAAAACATACTCTACGGTAAGGAAGGTGCTACCCGTGAGGAGGCTGTCGCAGCCGCCAAAAGAGCAGGCGCTCATGATTTTATCGAGTCCTTACCTCAGGGATATGATACTTATGTAGGCGAAAGAGGTGTAATGCTTTCGGGTGGTCAGAAGCAGAGAATCAGCATAGCGAGAGTTTTCGTAAAGAATCCTCCTGTGGTAATCCTCGACGAGGCTACCTCAGCCCTCGATAACGAAAGCGAGCAGTACATCAAAAAATCTCTTGCCGAGCTTACTAAGGGAAGAACCACCTTTACCATCGCCCACAGACTTTCTACTGTCAGAAATGCCAGCCGTATCATAGTTCTTACGGAAAAGGGTATCGAGGAGCAGGGAACGCACGAGGAGCTTATGGCGAAGGAAAAGGGAATTTACAGAAGACTTAACGACAATGAGCAGTAAAAAAGGTCAGCACTTACCGAAGGGTGGGTGCTGACCTTTTTGTTGCAGGGGGCGATGCTTTATTTAAAGGTGAGCTGTGGGAGACGGGGGCCAAGCGACCGTTAAACGGTCAGCTGTGATACCCTGCGGGTATCGCAGCTCCCTGTGTACAGGGGCTTGGCCCCCCGCCTCACACAGCGCTCTCACTGTAAAACTATTCCTCTCAGTTACGAAAAAAACCTCACAGTCAACTGTTACTGTGAGGTAAAACTATTTCTATCAGTTTTTCTTGAATTGCTTTTTCATTCTTTGTTCTTTGGAGAGAATTGTTTTTCTGAGACGGAGTGAGAGGGGAGTAACCTCTAAAAGCTCGTCATCCTTGATGAATTCCATACATTGCTCGAGGGAGAGCGTAACGGGAGGAACGAGGCGGAGTGCATCGTCAGAGCCTGAAGCACGGGTGTTAGTAAGGTGCTTCTGTTTACATACATTGCATACTACATCCTCTGCTTTTGCACATTCACCGACTATCATACCCTCGTAAACGGGTACGCCTGCGCCGATGAAAAGACGGCCTCTGTCCTGAGTATTGAAAAGACCGTAGGCAGAGCTTTCGCCTGTTTCGTGAACTACGATAGAGCCGCGTTCACGGGTTACGATGTCACCCTTGTAGGGCTCATAGCCTGCGAAAAGCTGGTTCATAATACCGTTACCGTTGGTGTCGGTCATAAATTCGCTTCTGTAGCCGATAAGACCGCGGGAGGGGATTCTGAATTCGAGATGTGTGGAACCGCCGTCTCTTGTGCCCATATTTTCCAGCTCGCCCTTACGGGAGCCGAGCTTTTCGATTACGGCACCGACATACTGCTCAGGCACTTCAACGATGAGAAGCTCGATAGGCTCCAGCATAACGCCGTTTTCTTCCTTGAGAATAACCTTAGGTCGGGAAACGGAAAATTCGTAGCCCTGACGGCGCATAGTTTCGATAAGGATGGAGAGATGTAATTCGCCGCGGCCGCTTACCTTGAAGCTGTCGGTGGTTTCCGTTTCCTCCACACGCATAGAAACATTGGTTTCGACCTCCTTGAAGAGTCTGTCACGAATGTTTCTGGAGGTGACAAATTTACCCTCTTTGCCTGCGAAGGGGCTGTTATTTACGATGAAATTCATCGAGATGGTGGGCTCGTCGATTTTTACAAAGGGGAGGGCTTCTACATGGTCAGGATCGCAGGCGGTATCACCGATGTTAAGCTCTGAAATACCGGATACACAGATAAGGTCACCCATGGAGGCCGTAGAAACCTCTACTCTTTTGAGACCCTCGAACTGATAAAGCTTAGAAATTCTTACATTTTTATGCTCACCGTCATTATTGCAGAGAACTACCTGCTGTCCCTGCTTTACAGAGCCTCTTTCCACTCTGCCGATACCGATTCTTCCGATATAGTCGTCGTAGTCGAGAGAGGAGAAAAGAATCTGTGTAGGGCCGTTAAGGTCACCCTTGGGCGGGTCGATGTTTTCGAGAATGGCATCGAGAAGCGGTCTCATGTCGCCCTCTCTGGCGTTTTCGTCAGCTGAAGAATAGCCGTCTCTCGCAGAAGCATAGATAACGGGAAACTCGAGCTGGTCCTCATCAGCACCCAGGTCAATGAAAAGGTCGAGAACCTCGTCGATAACCTCAGCAGGTCTTGCACCGGGACGGTCGATTTTATTTACTACTACGAGAACCTTTTTCTTTAGGCCGAGAGCCTTTTTGAGAACGAAGCGTGTCTGAGGCATACATCCCTCGAAGGCATCTACGAGCAAAAGAACACCGTCTACCATCATAAGTATACGCTCTACCTCGCCGCCGAAGTCAGCGTGACCCGGGGTATCAACGATGTTTATTTTTACATCCTTGTAATTAACGGAGGTGTTTTTGGAAAGAATGGTGATACCTCTTTCTCTTTCAAGGTCGTTTGAGTCCATAACTCTGTCTGCTACCTGCTCATTTTCACGGAAGGTACCGCTTTGCTTGAGCAGCTCGTCAACCATAGTGGTTTTACCGTGGTCAACATGGGCAATGATCGCTACATTTCTTACAGTATTTCTGACATCCATTATTTCACCTTATTTATCAATAGATTTAACCATATTATTTTATCACGGTTTTGATTTATTGGCAAGTTGAAATTAACCATTTCAGGTTTGAGATTTTTGTGTAAATCCTACAATAAAAAAAGAAAAAATATTTTGAAATTACTATTGATATTTGATCGGCTGATATAATATAATAAAAAGTGACAATAATTCTCTTGAGAAATATTTGCGAGGTGGTTTTATGTCGGGCAATGTTATTTTTATGCCGGATATTGAATATAAAGCCTGGGTCAACGGAAACAAGGAGCTTTTAGACGATATAATAAAAACAGGGAAGGTCTCTACTCTGTGGCTCAGTAAGGGAAACAATAAAAAATTTCTGGTGCGCTATTTTGGTGAATGCGGATATACAATATCGATAGATGATTAAGGAGATAAGGTAATGGACCGTGAAACTATAATTAATTTTCCGAGAAAAATTCTTAAATTCGTTATAGCTGCTAAAATTATAACCAAGATAGGCAGAGCAGTGCGCAGAATCTATCTTTTCATTCCCAAATTTGATAAGATAACGGGAATAGATACCGATAAGCTCGTCGAAAATCATATCAGTAAGGAAATGTAAATACTGAAGGCAGGAAGACTCTTCCTGCCTTATTTTTTTGCTGATTTTTAAATTAACTATTGTCATTTAACTTAAGGTATAGTATAATGTGTTATATGTTTCTATTTTCGCCATTTTACTTATATATAAAGGAGAAAATATATTTATGAGAAAGAATACCTTTGAATGGTTCAGGCTTGATAATGCGGCTAAAATCTTTCCGGGTCAGAACTCGAGAACCTGGTCAAATGTTTTCCGCTTCGGTGTGGAGCTTAAGGAGGAGGTTGACCCGGAAATTCTCGAAAAGGCTCTGGAGAGAACTCTGAAAAGAATACCGAGCTTCAATGTCCGTATGAGAAACGGCTTCTTCTGGCATTATTTCGAAAAAAATCCCAATAAGCCTCTTGTCTGCCCTGATATAAACAATCCCTGCTACCGTATTAATTTCAAGGAAAATAACGGCTTTCTTTTCCGTACTTACTATCACGGAAGAAGAATATGTGTAGATGTTTACCATGCACTCTGCGACGGCTACGGTGCAGTAATCTTTGTTTCCACTCTTGCCGCCGAGTATCTCCGTCTGAAGGGTCACAGCATTTCATGTAATGAATTCGTTTTAGACGTAAACGAAGATCCGAAGCCTGAGGAATTAGAGGATTCCTATAGTAAATATGCCTCTTCAAAGGTAAAGTTTGACCGCGGTGATAAATGGGCTTATCACGCTAAAGGAACAAAGGTAGAACGCCATAGGGGCAACTATATGACAGGCGTTATGTCCTTTAGTCAGATTCATAAAATTGCTAAAAGCTACGGTGTGACGGTGACAGAGCTTTTTACGGCATTGCTTGTTGATATTCATTATCATAAGCAACTTCGTGAAAAGAAAAAGCAAAAGGAAATCAGCGTACAGGTTCCCGTAAATCTCCGAAAGGCTTTTCCCTCAAAAACACTCAGAAATTTCGTGCTCTGTCTCGTAGTCAGAATTAATCCTAATCTCGGAGAATACACCTTTGAGGAAATACTTCGCTCCGTTTCTCTGCAGCTGCGTCTGGCAAATGATCCGAAGCTTATTAATTCTCTTATGACGGATAATCTGAAAATCGAGAGAAATCCCGTGGCGAGACTCCTTCCTTTACCGATAAAGGATTTAGGTGTAGCCATAACCTTCCTTATTACGGCAGAACAGAAAACATCCATACTGCTTTCGAATGTAGGTCTCGTAAAGCTGCCCGAGGAAATGTACGAGCATGTGGAAAAATACATTTTCTACACCGGCGCAGGAAAGCTTAACGGTGCCAGATGCTCCGTAATGAGTACGGGAGATACTCTTATTTTCGGCTTCTCGAGCTGCTACGAGGAAACCGACATACAGAGAGAGTTTTTTACCAGACTCGTAAAAATGGGAGTCCATGTAAAAATCGAAAGCAACAGAGACTGATAACTGAATAAAAGGAGAATAAAAATGTCTTACTGTGTAAACTGCGGCGTTGAGCTTGATGCCAGCGCCCGTAAATGTGTTCTTTGCGGTACAGCCGTATATAATCCGAATAAATCCGGGCAGGAGCAGAAGGAGGCTCTTCAACCCTTCTCCGACCACGTTCATCTTCCCGAGGAGCTTTCGCCCTACGGAAGGAAAAAGCTTATCCTCGCCATAGTAACTACTGTTATGACCATACCTGCTTTGGTATGTGTGCTTCTGAACTTAACCTTTTTCAAGGAATCACCCTGGTCTCTCGGTGTCGTTTCGGGCGCTCTTTTCGCTTGGTCGGCCTTTGTGCTTCCCTTTGTGACGAAAAAGCCGAGACCTTATGTCATCTGGGCGGCCGACAGCCTTTTAGCCTGTCTCAATGCTCTTACCTTTGTATGGATCTACGGCGATATGAAGCTTTTCATTCAATGTCTTCTTCCGATTATAGCCTCCTGCAGTGTATGCGTGCTTGGTTATATGCTCTGGTATAAGAAAAAGAGACATATTATTCTTAAAATCGCTTTTGTGTTCCTCTTTCTTTCCGTTGCGTTGCTTTCCGTCGGCATTATTCTTAATGTCTCCGAGGTTTTCGTATACGGAACGGAAATAGGTATAATTTGCTTTGTATCCTTACTTGCCGTAGCAGGCTTCTTCTTCTACTGCTATTCGAGCAAGACTATAAGAAAGTGGGCATCAAAAAGATTTTTCCTTTAATAAAACCATTACCGATTGCCTCGGGGAGGTAAAAGCTTGAATAAATTTGAAGTACTGAATAAATATTTCGGCTACAGTGAATTCCGACGCGGACAGGAGGAGCTTATCGACGCCATACTGAACGGCAGAGATGTAATGGGCATTATGCCTACGGGAGCAGGTAAATCTATCTGCTTTCAGGTGCCTGCTCTTATGCTAGAGGGAATTACTCTCGTAATTTCACCCCTTATTTCTCTGATGAAGGACCAGGTAAATGCTTTGTCTCAGCTCGGAATCAGAAGCGCATACATCAATGCTTCTCTTTCGGAAAAACAGCTGAATACTGTCTACGATAAAGCGCAGGCAGGCCGTTACAAGATAATATATGTGGCTCCTGAGAGACTTCTCACTCCCGTTTTTAAAGAGTTCTGCCGCAAGGTAAGGATTTCGATGCTTTGTATCGATGAGGCTCACTGTGTTTCTCATTGGGGTCACGATTTCCGTACGGCTTATCTCGATATAAGCGAATTCATCTCTCTTCTGCCGGAAAGGCCGGTGGTTACTGCCTTTACCGCTACGGCTACACAGAGAGTAAGAGACGACATAGAAAACCTTATCGGTCTGGAAAATCCCTTGAAGGTGGTAACGGGCTTTGACCGTGAAAACCTTTATTTCGAGGTGGTGAGACCCAAGGTGAAGCTAGTGGCCTTAAGGCGCTATCTTGACCTTTATTCGGGCAGAAGCGGTATCGTTTACTGCTCCTCGCGTAAGAATGTTGACGAGCTTTACGAAACTCTCCGTAAAGAAAAATACAGCGTCACCAGATATCACGCAGGTCTTACAAAGCAGGAAAGAAAGCTTAATCAGGATATGTTCATCGGTGATGAAAGGGAAATAATTATCGCTACCAATGCTTTCGGTATGGGTATAGATAAATCCAATGTATCCTTCGTAATTCACTATAATATGCCCGGTGACATCGAAAGCTATTACCAGGAGGCAGGAAGAGCAGGCAGAGACGGAAACGAGGCCGATTGCGTGCTTCTTTACAGCGCCTCCGACATAAGAATGCAGAAATATTTCATTGACAATCCCGAGGAAAACCCTTGTCTCAGCGATGAGGAAATCGAAACCCTCAGACAGCTGAGGCTGCAGAAGCTGGAAAAGATGATTTATTATTCTACCAAGGCCTCCTGTCTCAGAAACTACATTCTCGCTTATTTCGGTGAAAGAACCAAGGGAAAATGTAACCGATGCTCAGTCTGTAACGGTAACGAGATGAGTATAGATGTCACCGTTCCCGCGCAAAAGATTTTTTCCTGTATAAAAAGAGTAAGAGAATGTGAGGGCAAAAGAGTAATTATCGATATTCTTAAGGGTAATGAAACTGAATACATTCTCTCGAAAAATTACAATCTGCTTAAAACCTTCGGTGCTATGAGTGACAGCGCCGAAAGTGAAATAGAAAAGCATATCGACCATTTCCTTAAGTTTGCCTACATCTCCGAAAAGAGAACGGGCAGTCTTTATCTCGAGGAGAAATGCGGCGACATTCTCTGGAACGGAAAGAGAGTGAGAAAATTTGCCGAGAAGACAGAAAGGTCTTCTTCGAATACCTCGCAGGATGTGGATATAAGGCTTCTTCTCAGACTGAAAACTCTCCGTAAGCTTCTGGCTCATAAAAGCGGAGTGCCCGATTATTCCGTTCTTACGGACTATGCTGTGGTGAAGATGGCTATTGATAAGCCGAAAACTATGGAGCAGTTAAGGAAAATAGAAGGTATTTCCGAGCATAAGCTTAATAAATTCGGTACGGTTTTTCTTAAAGAAATTGTCAGACACTGCGGCGAAAATATTGAAAAAGATTAAAACAAGTGATATAATATTTAATTATTTATAAAAATCTCCCCGAAAAATCTTAAGAAAGGACTGAGGTGAATGAGCCGAAAAAAATGGGTAGTTTCTTCCCTTGATAAAGAGCTTGCCTCCGACATAGCCGAGGAATACGGAATAGACCCCTTTGCTGCTCTGCTTCTCGTTTCCCGCGGAATTACCGACGAGAGCGAAATAGCTGAATTTTTCTCTGAAAGCACCTCTCTTATAAGTCCTTTTGAACTGAAGGATATGGATAAGGCGGTCGAAAGAATCAGCCGTGCCATGGACGGGGGAGAAAGAATAGCTGTTTACGGGGACTATGACGCCGACGGTGTAACCTCTACGGCGCTTATGTGCCGTTTCTTCGAAATGAACGGCTGTGATGTAATAACCTACATACCCGACAGAAACAGCGAGGGCTACGGCCTTAATAAAGAAGCGATAAGGAAGCTGAAGGACAGCGGTGCTGAGCTTATCATTACCGTGGATAACGGTATTTCTGCTTTCGAGGAGGCAGAGTATATATATGAGCTCGGTATGGAGCTGGTCATCACTGACCATCATAAGGCAGGGGACAGTATACCCCGTGCCGAGGCTGTGGTAGACCCTCACAGAAGGGATTGCCCCTGCTCTTATAAATTATGGGCAGGTGTGGGTGTCGCCTTTAAGGTGGTTTGCGCTCTTTCGGGTGCTGAGGATGAAGAGATGCTTTCTGAGTTCTCCGACCTTGTAACTATCGGCACTATCGGAGATATAGTACCTCTTACGGGTGAAAACCGTACTATCGTCAAGCACGGACTCCGACGTTTAAACAGCGAAACCTGTATGGGTGTTTCGGCACTTAAGAAGCAGGCAGGTGTGGACGGAAAGACTATGAATGCCGCGTCTGTAGCTTTTTCTCTGGTGCCGAGGATTAATTCTATCGGCAGAATGGCTCATGCCTCCAAGGCTCTCGAGCTTCTTTTGGGTGAGGACGAAAGAGAAGTCTCCGTTATCGTTGACACAGTAGATAAATCAAATAATGACAGACAGGAAATTGAAAAAAGAATTACCGCTGAGGCGGAAGAGCAGATAAAAAGAAATCCGGATATGCTTTGTGAGAGAGTCCTCGTTTTTTCGGGGAAAAACTGGCACGGCGGTGTTATAGGCATCGTGGCTTCACGCCTTGTAGGTAAATACGGTAAGCCCTGTATAGTAATAACCGACGACGGAAATGAAGCCAAGGGCTCAGGCAGAAGTATAGAGGGCTTTTCTCTTTATGATGCTATTTCGAGCGCCAAGGAGCTGCTTACTCATTACGGCGGCCATGTCCTTGCTGCAGGCTTCGGGATGAAAAGCGAAAATCTCCCTGCCTTTAAGAAGGCTATAGCTGATTATGCGAAGACGGTGGAAATGCCCTTTCCGATGACGGAGCTTGATTGCAGACTTAAGCCGGAGTTTATTTCAGCTGAAATACTTTCCGTTATTTCGGCTCTCGAGCCCTTCGGAGCAGGTAATCCGCAGCCTATGTTCGGACTTTTCGGAGTTACTCTTTACTCAGTTCAGTCTATCGGCTCGGGTAAGCATCTGAGATTGAATTTCAGAAAAGGAGACACAAGCTTTTCTGCTCTTTATTTCGGTGTTACAGAAAAGGAATTTCCTTATGCACCGGGCGACGGTCTCGATCTTGCCGTCAGACTCGAAAGAAACGAATATATGGGTCAGGTAAGAGTAAGTATATACATAAGAGATATTAGAATGTCCGGCACAGATGATGAAAAATATCTTAAGAGTGTCCGTCTTTATGAAAAAATGCGACGCAAGGAAAGGCTATCACCTAAGGAAGCTGCCTTTATTCTTCCGTCGAGACAGACTGTAGCCGATGTTTACCGTTATATTAAAAATACAGGTGCCTGGAAATATGACAGCGATGTTCTCTGCTACCGTCTGGGCGGTGACGGCAGTAATGCCTGTACGGTGCTTACGGCTGTCGATGTTCTTACGGAGCTGGGAATACTTAAAAAGGAAGACGGAGAAATCAGTATAAGAGATACGGCTGTAAAGGTTAATTTAGAGGATTCCCGTATTATCAAGCATATAAAGAAATATCTGTAAAGGAGGGATACAGTAATGGATTATTATAAAGATTTCGAAGCACTTATCGAAGCGGTAAAGGGCAGCTTTTCCGAAGAGGATATTAAAAAAATCGAAAAAGCCTTCGCCATAGCCGATGAAGCTCATAAGGAGCAGCGCCGCCGTTCAGGTGAGCCCTATATTATTCACCCCATTGCCGTAGCCCGTATTCTGGCAGATATGGGTATGGATGCCGATTCTGTCTGTGCGGCACTTTTACACGATGTGGTTGAGGATACACCTACCACAGGCGAAGAGATCAGAGAGATGTTCGGCACAGATGTGGAGCATCTCGTAGACGGCGTTACCAAGCTCGGTCAGATTCCTCTTTCAGCCAGCAAGGAGGAGGAGCAGAGCGAGAATATCCGTAAAATGTTTCTCGCTATGTCGAGAGATATCCGTGTAGTTATCATCAAGCTCGCCGACCGTGTTCATAATATGCGTACCCTTAAGTTTATGCCCGAGGAAAAGCAGAGATATAAGGCGAGGGAAACTCTCGAGATTTATGCCCCCATCGCTCACCGTCTCGGTATCCGTGCTTTCAAGGAGGAGCTTGAGGATCTCGCTATCAGCTTTCTTGACCCCGTAGCCTACGGTGAGATAGCTAAAACCCTCGAAAAGCAGGTAGAATCCCGTCAGAGCTTTCTCGATAATATAAAGGGTGAAATCTTTGAAAGAGTCCGTAAGGATGTGCCTAATGTCCATATCGAGGGAAGAATCAAAAGTGTTCACGGTATCTACCGTAAAACCTATATGCAGAACAGAACCATCGACGAGATTTATGATATCTATGCCGTAAGGCTTATCGTGGATTCCGTTTACGAATGCTACTGCTGTCTCGGTATCATTCACGATATGTTCAATCCCATTCTCGGTCGCTTCAAGGATTACATTTCCACTCCGAAGCCTAATATGTATCAGTCACTTCATACTACTGTTATCGGTAAGGCAGGAGTACCCTTCGAGGTACAGATAAGAACCTGGGAAATGCATCATACTGCCGAATTCGGTATCGCGGCTCACTGGAAATATAAGCTCGGTATGAGTGGCAAGGTTAAATTTGAGGAACGACTTTCCTGGATTCGTCAGCTGTTAGAAAGTCAGAAGGAAAGCGATGATGTAGAAGAAATCGTTAAAACCATAAAAACAGACTTCGTACCCGAGGAGGTATTTGCCTTTACTCCCAAGGGTGATGTTATCAGCCTGCCTATGGGCTCGTGCATTATCGATTTTGCCTACGCCATTCACTCCGCTGTCGGTAACAGGATGATAGGCGCCAAGGTAGACGGCAGAATCACTACCCTTGACCATAAGGTAAATAACGGCGAAATCATCGAGATTCTCACCACCTCACAGCAGGGCAAGGGACCCAGCCGTGACTGGCTTAAAATAGCGAAAACCACCTCGGCGAGAACTAAAATCAGAGGCTGGTTCAAAAAAGAAAAAAGAGAAGAAAATATCGCTGAGGGCAAGGCAGAGGTTGAGCGCGAATTCAAGCGTAATAATATCGTGCTTCCCGAAAAGCAGATGCTCGAATTTCTCGGTAAAATAGCCGAAAAGCAGCATTGCAATAATATAGACGAGTTCTTTGCCGCTATCGGCTACGGCGGTCTTTCTTTAAATAAGATCATCCCCAGAATAAAGGATGATTATTCGAAGCTCGTAAAGGAAATGACCCCCGAAGCACAGATAGCTGTTAAGCCTGTACCCAAAAAGAGCAGTAAAAGTGTAGACGGTATTATCATCGAGGGCATCGATAACTGTCTTATCAAGTTCTCTCGCTGTTGTGACCCGCTTCCGGGAGATGATATTATCGGCTTTATTACACGGGGTCACGGTGTATCTATCCACACTAAAAAGTGCGTGAATGTACCGAAGGATATTTCTAAGGCGGCAGAGCCGGAGAGATGGATTAATGCCTCCTGGGACAGAAAGGTGCAAAGCTCTTACCGTGTAACTCTTGCTGTAACTTGTATGAACCGTATGGGTATGCTTGCCGATACCTCGGCAGTTATGGCTAATATGCACGTTATGATTCATTCTATTTTCACCAAGGATGCCTCTGATGGAAGATGTACTATCTATATGACTATCACCGTAAACGGCGCAGAGCATCTTAAGAGCGTGTGCGAAAAATTAAAGAAGGTAAAGGGCGTTCTCGAAACGGAGCGTTCAGGTTTATAATATGAAAGCAGTAATTCAGAGAGTAAAAAGAGCTTCGGTTACCGTTGACGGTAAAATTACAGGTGAGGTCGGAAAGGGCTTTCTTGTTCTCTTAGGTGTGGTACAGGGTGACACAGAGGAAGAGATGAGGCTTCTGGCAAAAAAAGTGGCACAGATAAGGATTTTCACTGACGAAAACGACAAGATGAATCTTTCCTTGGATAAGGTTGACGGAGAGGTTTTAGTAGTTTCTCAGTTTACTCTGTGTGCCGATGTTTCTCACGGAAGAAGACCCTCCTTTATCGGCTCCGCACCTCCCGATACAGCTAACGAGCTTTACGAAAAATTTTGCGATGAGCTTCTTTCTCTCGGGGTTAAAAAGGTGGCTACGGGTATTTTCGGGGCAGATATGGATGTAGAGCTCATAAATGACGGCCCCGTAACTATCATTATGGACACCGACGAATGGAAAAAGAAATAAAGAGGTAATTTTATGAATGTAAAAATCAGAATATGTCCTCTTGCACCTCTCGGAACGAACTGTTACATCATTAAGGCAGAGAACGGTGATGCGGCAGTTATGGACCCGACCTCCTTCGGTCCTGCTCTTCGCAGAGCGTTAGAGGAAGAGGGGATAAGTGAGCTGAAATATATCCTTCTTACTCACGGCCATTTCGACCATATTACGGGTGCTGATAAATTAAGAACGGCTTTCGGTGGTAAAATAGCTATTCACCGTCTGGATGCACCCTGCCTGGAAAGCTCCAATGAAAGTCGGGCGGCAGATTTCGGCTATCCCTTTAAAGCCTTCAAGGAGGATATAATTCTCGATGACGGCGACAAATTATCCTTCGGTGACGGTGAAATAGAGGTTATCCATACTCCGGGTCATACTGTAGGAAGTGTATGCTTTAAAATGGGCGACAGCCTTTTCACAGGGGATACTCTTTTCCGTCTCAGTATCGGAAGAACGGATTTTCCCGGCGGAAATATGGTCCAAATGATGTCTTCGTTACGTAAGCTGAAAGCTATCGAGGGCTCTTATCGTATTTACCCCGGACATGACAGAACATCCGACCTTGACTATGAAAAAGCCTTTAATCCTTATATGAAAGGTATATAAGATGCAGATAATTAATATAAATAATTCATATCACTACGAAACAGAAAATCTTCTCCGAGTATTTTTCCCCGAGGAAAAATTCCGCTGTACCGAAAGTGCAGAGGAAGGGGAGGATTACTGCGTTTTTGAAACAGAAGGCAGTAAGATTAAAATTAAAGTTTTTGTTTCGGGTGAATTGCTTTCTGACGAGAAAGTTTTTTCTCTTGACAGTAAAGAAGAGGGCGAAACCGAAGAAAGCTTTTTAGAGCGCAAGGGTGCCATAATGCTTTTTGAGCTTCTCTGCGCCTATACGGGTTACAGACCTCCCTGGGGAATTCTTACAGGTGTACGGCCTGCCAAGCTTATGACGAAGCTTATTTCTTCTATGGGAGAGGAGAGAGCGAAAGCCTACTTCGAAAAGGAGCTTAAGGTAAGCAGGGAAAAGACCGAGCTTGCCCTTATGGTAGCTAAAAACGAAGCACCTCTTATGGCAATAAATACGGAGAAATCCTATTCTCTCTATATATCCATTCCCTTCTGTCCGTCGAGATGCAGCTACTGCTCCTTTATTTCCCATTCCAACGAGAGTGCGAAAAAGCTGATGCCCTCTTATGCGGAAAAGCTTTGTGAGGAAATAAGGGTTACGGGTGAAATAGCGAAAAATCTCGGATTAACTCTCGAAAGCATCTATATGGGCGGGGGTACGCCTACTGCTCTTACTGCTGAGCTTCTAAAAAAGGTTACCGATGCCATAAGCGAAAGCTTTCCCGTTTCCGCTGTCCGTGAATATACTATAGAGGCGGGCAGACCAGACAGCGTAACACCCGAAAAATTAGAGATAATCAGAAACTGCGGTGCTACCCGTATCAGCATTAACCCTCAGACCTTTTCCGACGATGTCCTCAAGGCTATCGGCAGAAACCACTCCGGTCAGATGACCGTGGATGCTTTTATTTTGGCAAGAGAAAAGGGATTTGACAATATAAATATGGATCTTATCGCAGGTCTTCCTACGGATACGGAAGAGAACTACGAAGCCACTTTGAATAAGACTTTATCTTTTTCTCCCGAAAATATAACCGTACATACTCTTTCGCTTAAGCGCTCTTCTACTATTGTAACTGAAAAGCGCGGTACAAATTCCGGCGAAACAGCTTCAAAGATGCTCTCTCTTACACAGAAGGCTCTTCTCGAAGCAGGATACATTCCGTATTATATGTACCGTCAGAGTAAATGTCTCGGCAATCTCGAAAATGTCGGCTGGGCGAAAAAAGGCTATGAGGGACTTTACAATGTTTATATGATGGAGGAAATTCATTCGGTATTCGCTGTGGGCGCAGGTGCGGTAACTAAGCTGAAAGCACCTGTAGGCAGCTCTATCGAGCGAGTTTTCAATTATAAATATCCCTATGAATATATAGGCTCATTTGATGAAATAATAAAGCGAAAAGAGCAGATCAAAGATTTCTACGAAAAATATTTTTAAAGGGTGATTATGTGAATAAGCTTACGGTTGACTATATTAACACTCTAATTAAAGAAACACCTGGAAAAATAATATCGGAAAGTGAAAAAAGATATAATGATATTGTAAGTACTACTGCGGAGAGAATCTGTTCTGATGAGGGCAGAACTCTCGTAATGGTGGCCGGACCCTCGTCCTCGGGCAAGACAACCACCTCGCTTCTTCTTAAAAAAGCCATAGAGAAAAAGGGCAGAAGAGCGAAAATGATTTCTCTTGACGATTTTTACAGAAGTCACGGAGCTATCTATACCTTCGAGGACGGTACGGTAGATTACGAGACGGTAAAGGCTCTTGATGTGGATTATATCGGTGAATGTCTCCACCGACTTATGAATGAGGGCAGATGTAAGCTTCCTCGCTTCAGCTTTAAAACGAAAAAGCGTGAGTACTATGTGGAGACTGTAGCTGAGCAGGACGATATTATTATCGTCGAAGGTCTTCACGCTCTTAATCCTGTTATTACCGACCAGCTCGAGGACGAGCAGATGGTAAAGATTTATGTAAGTGTTTCTACCCGTATATTCGACGGAGACGAGGTTCTTATGTCCAAGCGTGACATCCGTCTGGTTCGCCGTATGATAAGAGATTACCACCACCGTGATTCTTCTCCTGAAAATACCTTTTATCTGTGGAACGGTGTGAGAATGGGAGAGGACAGGTATCTTTTCCCCTTTGAGGACAGAGCAGATATTAAAATCGACTCCATTCATCCCTATGAGGTATGTGCCTTTAAGGATGTAGCGATAAAGGTTCTTGACCGCACGGATAAAAAGAGTGTATATTATCCTGCGGCACAGGCTCTTAAAGAAAAAATTTCTAAATTCATTTCCATCGGTGAAGCTTCCGTTCCTGAAGGCTCGCTGCTTAATGAATTTATAGGATAAATTATAAAAGATGAAAAGAGATGATAAATAATGGCTGAAAGAAAAAAACAGTCCTTACTTGCGGGGGCAGGCGTACTTGCCATCGCTACCATCGTCGTTAAATTAATAGGTGCTGTATATAAAATACCTATGAATAACCTTCTCGGCACGGAGGGATACGGTTATTTTACGGGTGCTTATGCAGTATATACTCCTCTTTATGCTATTTCTATGGCAGGTCTTCCCATAGCCGTTTCCAAGCTCGTATCACAGAATATGGAGCTTGGCAGGGTAAGGGATGCCAAGGCAATTTTTAAGGTCTCGCAGAAGCTCTTTTTCCTTGTAGGTCTTGTCGGGACGCTTGTTCTTATGGCTATTGCAGTTCCTTATTCAGTGTACTCTGCCAAAGCACCGATGAATTACATAAGTGTTCTCGCTGTAGCTCCCTGTGTACTTTTCTGCTGTATGATGTCGTCCTTCAGAGGCTATTATGAGGGTCTTAATAATATGACACCTACAGGTGTATCACAGGTTATAGAAGCGGCTGTAAAGCTTGTTTTCGGTCTGTCGGCTACCTATGTGTTTATGAACGGTGCGATTTCATATTACGACGAAAACGCCGTCGACGGAGCTATGAGGCTTTTCGGTGTGGAGGTAACCAATAAGGCTGAGGCTATGGCTGCTATTTATCCCTACGGAGCCGCTGTAGCTATTTTAGGTGTTACACTCGGCTCAGCCTTCGGTCTTGTCTATCTCTTCGTAAGATATAAGAAAAAGGGCTTCGGATTTACCCGTGAGGAGCTCGTTAATTCGCCCGAGGCCGAAAGCGACAAATCTATTCTAAAGAGTATTCTCCGTATATCTATCCCTGTTGCCGCGTCGTCGCTTGTGCTTAATGTAAGTAACCTTATCGATGATGTTACTATCAGAAGCCGTCTCGTTTACGCTCTTGAAAACGGACTCGAAACCATAAAGAATATGTACGGTGACACTCTCGCTGTTTCACAGACTCTCGACGAGAATATATCTACCTATCTTTACGGTATGCACGGCTCCGTAATAAACATTAAAAACCTTATTCCCACTATTACGCTTACCCTCGGTATCAGCGCCATTCCCGTTCTTTCCAAGGCATGGACAGCGAAGGATAAAGGCGAAATAAAGCTTTGTGTAGAGTCTGCCATGCGTGTGGCTATGCTTATAGCTATGCCGGCAGGTATCGGCATAGCAGTCCTTTCCGAGCCTATTCTCGACCTTCTCTACGGAGGAAATAATCCGGAATTCGCTCCTGCCGCTGCACCGATGATGTTTGTTTACGGTCTTGCACTTCCTCTTTTTGCTCTAGCATCACCCCTTACGAATATGCTCCAGGCTGTAGGTAAAACGAAGGTTCCCATTTTTACTATGTCCATTGGTGCCGTTATAAAAATCCTTCTTAATTTCATTATGATTGCCAATCCGAATATCAACATAAAGGGTGCCTGTATCAGTTCCACAATATGCTATATTGTAATGGTATTCATTAATTATAATATCCTTACAAGGACCGTTGATGTAAAGGTTAATTTCAAATCTGTTTTCCTTAAGCCCTTCCTTGCTGCCCTTATGTGCGGTGTAGGTGCCTGGGGTGCAAATTACCTTTTAGTAGATGTTTTATCTATCGAAAGCCGCCTTACAACCCTTTTGGCAGTAGCTGTCGGTGCAGGATTTTATGCAGTTTCCATACTTTTCCTCAAAGGAATTGTGAAAGATGACATATTAATGCTTCCAAAAGGAGAAAAAATTTCAAAAGTCCTTGCAAAATTTGGATTATTAGGTTAAAATAGGAGCAATGAGGTTAAGCTTATGGAAAATTTTACTTTCAAAGACAGATACGGCATCGATGACCTGCTCGGAATAATGGCTGTGCTTCGCGCTCCCGGCGGATGCCCCTGGGATGCCGAGCAGACACATGAGAGCATAAAAAAGGATTTCATCGAGGAAACCTATGAGGTTATCGAGGCTATAAATAAAAAAGATAAAACCTTGCTCGAGGAAGAGCTTGGCGATGTACTTTTACAGGTAGTCTTTCACGCACAGATAGAAAAGGAAGCAGGCTCCTTTGATTTCTCCGATGTCTGTGACGGAATATGTAAAAAGCTTATTGAGCGTCATCCTCATGTTTTCGGCGAGGTCAAGGTAAACGGTACAGACGAGGTTCTCAGTAACTGGGACGACATAAAGCGTAAGAGTAAGGGACAAAAAACTCAGGGTTCTTCTATGCTTAAGGTTCCCAAAGAGCTTCCTGCTCTTATGAGAAGTCAGAAAATTCAGCAGAAGGCTAAAAAGGCCGGCTTCGACTGGGATACTGTTGACGGTGCTTTTGAGGCTCTCGAAAGCGAAATCGCAGAGCTTAAGACAGCGATGAAATCAGGTGTACAGGAGGACATAACCGAGGAATTCGGCGACCTTCTCTTTTCCTGTGTTAATGTGTCGAGATTTATCGGTGTAGACTCTGAGGAGGCACTTAATCTCTCTACAGAAAAATTTATTTCCCGCTTTCTCGAGGTAGAAAGACTCGCAGCCGAAGGAAGCATAGATATGAAAAGCTCTACTATCGAGGAGCTGGACAGGCTGTGGCTTCAGGCGAAGAAAAACTTAGTATCCAATCGGGCTTAACCCCGTGGAAAAATAAATTATATTTTTGGAGGAAAACAAAAATGAATAAAACTGAATTAATTAATGCAGTTGCAGCTAAGGCTGAAATCTCAAAGAAAGACGCTGACAAGGCTCTCGCAGCAGTTCTCTCTTCTATCGAAGAAGCACTCGTAAAGGGTGAAAAGGTTCAGCTTATCGGCTTCGGTACCTTCGAGGTTAAGGAAAGAGCAGCAAGAACAGGCCACAACCCCAAGACAGGCGAAGCTATCGAAATCGCTGCTGCAAAGCTCCCCGCTTTCAAAGCAGGCGCAGCTCTTAAGAACGCTGTAAAATAATTAAATTCAAAATTATTCGGACTGTTCTTCGGAGCAGTCCTGAATTTTTAGGTGGTAAAATGAGACTCGACAAATATCTTAAGGTATCACGCCTCATAAAGCGCAGAACTATCGCCAATGAGGTATGTGACGCTAAGCATGTAACAGTCAACGGCAAGGTGGCGAGAGCCTCCTACGATGTTAAGGTCGGCGATGTAATCGAAATACAGATGGGCGAAAATCTTCTAAAGGCCCGTGTGCTTGTGGTTACTGAGCATGCTACTAAAAACGATGCAGGTCTTATGTACGAAATCCTTTGATCTGTAATTAAGAATATAAAGCCTCCTTACGGAATAAACTTTTTCCGAAGGAGGTTTTTTTATGACCGAAAATAAAATTAAAATGCCCCACAGCTTAATTCTTAAGGACAGAAGTCAGCTGACTCTCAGCGGAGTTACGGATGTGGATTCCTTTGACGAAAATCTTATTACCGCCTATACGGATTACGGTGAGCTTACGGTGAAAGGTGAGGGCCTTCATATCAGCGTGCTTAATACCGATACGGGCGAGCTTGCTATTGACGGCACGGTATCATCTCTTGTTTATCTCGAGAATCAGCCTAAGGCCACTTCGTTTTTCTCTAAGGTATTCCGATGAATTATTCCGAGCCGCTTATAAGTCAGGTTGTAATCTTCTGCAGAGCCGTAGGCTGCGGAATAATACTCGGTGTGCTTTATGATGCTGTAAGCTTTATCCGTATGCTTTTCGGTGAGAGAAAAGGTGTGTATGTCTTTTTTGATACCGTTTATTTTTTAGCCGCTTCCTTTATTTCCTTTTTCTTTATGGTGCTTTATAATTCGGGCCAGGTAAGATTTAATCTTATGCTTGCCGAGCTTTTCGGCGGTACAGCTTTCCATTTCTCCCTGGGGAAATATATACTTGGAAGGTGCTATGTTCATCTTTCCCGTATCAGGAAATTTCTCGCCTTTCTGGTGAAGCCTTTCGTCAAAGTGGCAGTCAAACTGAAGAAATTTTCCCTGAAGCTTTTCTGCGCAAGGGTAAAAAAGCCGCCTGCAGAAAAAAATAAAGAAAAAAACAGGAAAAAATTTTCTAATATTGGCAAAATCCTCTTGAAAAATAAAAACAAATCTGTATAATTAACAGTAGGTGTATTATAATGTGTACACCGAGTATTTTAAGGGGTGGATTTGCTTGGCGGTCAGAGATTTCAGTGAAGCAAAAAAAGCTAAAAAAAGGGAAATCAAAACAGTTCACATTGCGATGATTTTCGTCGCTGCAGTTTTAACCGCACTGCTTTTTTCACAGTGCGTGACTAACTATGCCCGTGCAGCTGAATATAACCGTGAAGCAGAAGAAATTGAAAGCCTAGCCTCAGAGGTAAGTGTGGAAAGCTCTGAAATTTCCGAAACCCTTAAAGAAGAAAATCATCAGGCTTATTTCGAAAAGATCGCCCGTGAGGAATACGGCTACTGTAAGCCCGGTGAAAAGGTATACTATAATTCATCTTTCGGTGAATAATTTTAGGAGGATTCGGTCTTTTTATGATTGAAATTGGCGCAGTTTTAGAAGGTAAAGTAACAGGCCTCACAGCATTCGGTGCTTTTGTGAGTCTCCCCGACGGAAAAAGCGGTATGGTACATATTTCAGAGGTGTCAAACAACTTTGTAAAGGATATCAAAGATTTTCTTAAAGAGGGTCAGGATGTCAAGGTTAAGGTTGTGAGCATATCCGAAGAGGGTAAAATAAGCTTATCTATAAGAAAAGCCGAAGATGCGCCTAAAAAAGAAAACCCCAGACCTGCCCGTAAAGCTGACAGACCTGCCAGAGCCAATGTTTGGCAGGGACAGCCGAAGCAGAATAAAGAGGCGATGTCCTTCGAGGATATGATGGCACGCTTCAAGCAGGTCAGCGACGAAAAGATGACCGACCTTAAAAGAAACTCCGATTCGAAGCATGGCGGAGGATATTCACGCCGCGGCTCAGGAAGAAACTGAACATAAAAATAAGCTGTATCAAAGCAATTTACATTGTCTGATACAGCTTTTATTTTTTTATCTGAAATCTGTAGAAAGGGTAAGATTATCATCATCGAGTCCGCTGTTATAAAGAAGAGGCTCGATAAATTCGGATAAGGTGTAGCCGCTGAGAGCTTTTGTGATGTCAATGTGAAGAAGGGAAAGAAGCTTTTCTATTTTCTTAACGCTGCCCATCATAAGCTTATATTCGACCGTGTCGGGAGAATAGGCGGCATTACCGCGGTAGAGGTTTGCCACTATTTCCATAGCAAGGTCTACGAATTTTTTATCCTTTACTTCAGCATAATCACTTTCTTTGAGATTATGGTATTTTTTCGAAAACTTTGCCAATTTAGCGTAAGTGATACCGTTTACCTTTTTCCCGAGATACATCACAGTTTTAGGATGCTTAAGAATTAACTCCTTAGGAAGAGAAATGCCGCCTTCGGTATTGGCGAAGGCCTCCACATCGTGCTCCATATTATAGGGTATGCTTTCGATAATGCCGAGGAAGCCTTTTCTCGCATATTCGGTGAAGGACATACCGAGATTAAGTTCGGGTAAATCAATATCTATCGTTCGGATGTCTGTAGTTCCTTTTTCGGTGTCGATGGTTATTTTTCTCATCTTAGGCGGGAAACCGGAAAGAGCTGAGGTTTGTATACTGTAAATTTTATTGCCTTTTTCACTAACTATTTCCTTCATACACTGAATATGTGAGTGGCCGCTGAAGAAAAGCTGTATACCCATATCTGCAAACTGCTTAAGACTTTTCTCACCGTAAGCAAAGGTGTGGCCCTTACCCATAATCTGATAGGCGGGGGAGGGGGCGACTACGGGACGGTGGGTGCTTAAGATAAGGATTCCGCCCTTTTCCTTTATTTTTTCCGAGTGACCCTTTACCCAATTCATCAGCTCGTCGGAGAAGCAGGGATAAGCAGTTCCGTCTATGGTAATTTCATCGTATCCTAAGGCTATGTAGTAAAGACCCGGCAATATTTCTGCTATATATGTAGTGTCGTCATCGAAGCTGTCGAAACCCTTATCTCTTCCGAAGGGATAATAGGTGGGAACGACCTCTTCTCTTTCGAGATGCTCGGCAGGAACATTCTTTCCGTTTTCGTCGACGGTGTAGGTTTCGAAATAGGGATAATCGTGGATATCCGTAACCACATAGGGCCTTCCGCCTCTTTCTGTGAATTCACGCAGTAAGGTACGCATTTCCTCGTGGCTGGGGGCATCGCCGTGATTGGTAAGGTCGCCTGTTATGATGACAGTATCTGTTTCCTCGTCCTTTTCGATGATTTCCAGCGCCTTTAAAAATGCCTCTTCGCTTGCGGTAATACAAATCTGAGTGCTCGGCTGAGGCATAGTGCGATAATCGCAGGCGAAGTTTTTCTTGCTGAAATAATGAACATCGGTTACATGATAAAATTTGTAAATCATATTTTTTTCCTTTATTTATGAGTATATTCTTATGTCGGTAAGGATGGGGGCAGCTCTTGACTGCGTAATTATAATGAGAATCTCGTCGGTAAAGAGCTGTTTTCTGAATCTTACTATCCTTCTCGAGCCGACTACTGTTCCCGTATGAATATGTATGTATTCACCCTTATCGTCTTTGGCGAAAATCTTGAATTCTTCTACGCGCTGACTGAAACGAAGATTTTCTCTGAAGGACAGAAGACTGACGGGAGCTTTTTCGGGAAAACTGAGAGAGATTCCGCTTTCACTCTTTCCGAGAGCGATTTCAGTCTTTTCTGCATTTCTTTTGTTGCCGTCCGGTGAATATGCCGAAAGTTTTACCTCGGTGATTTCCTTTTCGAAGGGCTCGGTAATGAGACGGGTAAATTTTTTGAGAGTCTTTATTTCGCGCTTATTGATAAGTCCGTTCTTGTCGGGAGGGACATTCAGAAGCATTGATGCGTTTCCGCCGACAGAATCAAAATATATTTTTGCCAAATCCTTTGCTGTTCTTTGCTTTTTGAAAAGGTAGTAGAGATTATTGTGCCAGAACCATCCCAAATTGATCGACACATCAGCTTCTGCAGGTTTAAAAACGAGACTTCTGTAGTTTTTAAGAACAGCTCTCGAGCCTAAGTCTTCTGTAGTATCCGAAAGCTTTTCTGCCATAACGGCAGTCTGATTTTTATCGGTCTGGGAGTTTTCGGCTACGGCTTCATTACTGTCCTTTTCCGACGGAATGACACTCCATTCGCTTTTGCGGACTCTGCCTCCCTCATTGCCTATCCAGCGTACATCGGGGCCGCAGATGGAAATAACGGCATCAGGATGGTGTTTCCTTATAACGGAGTAGTATCTGTCCCAATCATATACCTGCTTTTTACCGTTTGCGCCTTCGCCGCAGGCACCGTCAAACCAGAAGCAGAATATATTCCCGTAATTAAGACATAGCTCTGTGAGCTGTCCGACGAAAAAGTCATTATATTTATCTGTTCCGTAGGTCTTTTCGTGTCTGTCCCAGGGCGAAAGATAAATGCCGAGCTTAAGACCGAATTTCTTACAGCTTTCGGAAAGCATTTTAACTATGTCTTTTCCGAAAGGAGTATTCATTACGTTATGCTCGGTATACTTCGTATCAAAAAGACAAAAGCCGTCATGGTGCTTAGCGGTAATAATAATACCCTTGCTTCCCGTGGACTTAAGAATACGGCACCACTGGTCTGTATCGAGTTTTTTCGGATTGAACTTCGATATGTTTTCTTTTCCGTTTCCCCATTCGGCGTTGTTCATGGTGTTTACTCCGAAATGAATGAAGTTATAGTATTCCATTTTCATAAAATCGATCTGTCTTTCGGAAGGAGTAACATTTATGTATCGTTCTGTTTCCGCATCACCGATTGGAAAGCCGTTATTGTTAATGCACCAACCCTCATTAATTTTCTTCATATTAAAACCTTCAGTAAAATTATTTTTTGTATTTTTCCTTGTATTTCATAACGATTCCGTTCATTTTGTCCATCTTAGCTTCCATATCTTCCACGAGTCTGAACTGATTTTTTGCTCTTACGATGTTATGCTCGGGATAGGTAGTTCTGAAATAAACATCACCGTCAAGATAGTCGGTAAGGAAACGCATACCGCATTCAAAGGTCATCAGTTTAGCACCGAAGGCAAGATTATCTATTTCTACATCGGTGAGACTGTCTGCTGTTTCGCTGAGATAACCGTCTGCATAAGCCTCGAATAATTCAAGGTCAATACCTATCTTTGAAAGGTCGGATTCATCTTCTGCACCTGTGTTTGCGCCTGAACGGATGCTGTCGCCGAAATCGTAAAGAGAAAGTCCGGGCATAATGGTATCAAGGTCTATTACACAGATGCTTTCATCGGAAGCTGTATCGAAAAGAACATTATTAAGCTTGGTGTCATTATGAGTAACTCTTAAGGGTAAAACTCCCTCTGCGATAAGATCTGTAAGCTTATGGGTGTCAGCTTCTCGTTCTGTTACGAAGTCTATTTCCTTCTGAACCTCGGCTCTTCTTCCCTTTACATCCTTTTCTGCTGCCTTAAGGAAGTTTTCGTATCGGGAAGGAGTGAAATGGAACTTCTCGATGGTTTCGTGGAGTGTTTCGGCAGGATAATCAGCTAAAAGCTTCATAAATCTTCCGAAGGATTTACCTGCACTTCTGAAGGTTTCAGAGTTCTTAGGCTTGTTATAGGTAAGTGCATTGTCTACATAAATGTACATACGCCAGGCACCGCCGTTTTCGTCTCTGTAAAAATATGTGCCTTCCTGACAGGGGAGGAAGTTGAGCGTTTCTCTTTTGTAATCTCCGCCTGCAGATTTGATCTTTTCAGAAAGGTGTTTTGTAACACCTACGATATTTTCCATTAACTGAGCGGGATTTTTGAATACGAATGTATTGATTTTCTGGAGTATGTATTTTTCGCTTTTATCTGTTTCAATAAGGTAGGTGGCGTTAATAAGGCCGGCAGTAATCTGATTTACGCTTGCGATATTTCCTCCTCTTGCGAAGGCTTCGAAAGCTGATTGAATTTCTTTGGTTAACATTTTAAGCATCCTTCCATTTCTTGTTATTGTTTTTATTATATAATATAAAAATAATAAAAGCAAGTAATTTACAAAACTGAAATTGTGTGTTATAATTTTAATATTCTAAAAGGAAAGAAGGAAGAAAATATGGAAATTTCAACCGTTATTATCTATCTCAAAGATTTATTTATCACCATTATGACGCTTCTTATGATGCTTTCACCGGCCTTTCCTGCTCAGGGAGTTCCCTACACGGCAGAAAACCCCGATGAGCTTATCACGAGCTTTGCAGTAGTATCTGACATTCATGTAGAAACCAATAACCCCGAAGCTTATGCAAATCTTAAGAATGTTCTCGAAGGCATCAAGGCAGGCGAGAATCTTGATTCTGTAGTTTATACGGGCGATAATGTTATGAACGGTCAGATTTTGGAAAGTCTCTTCTTCTACACTGCCGTTAAAGCCGTAAATCCTGCTGAGAATAATTTCGTTGTAGCTGGTAACCACGATTACGGAAACGGTGCAGGAGATTACGAAACACTCCGTAAAAACTATCTGGCAAATAATCTTCTTTATCTCGGCGAAAAAATCGAAAATGACTATTACTACAGAGTGGTAAACGGTGTTTATATGATTTGCCTCGTTTCCGAAAAGCCCTCTACCGATGATTTTACTATGACCGGAGCACAGCTCGAATGGCTTGAGGGAGTTCTTGAGGAAGCAAAGGCAGCTAACGCACCCATTTTCGTTTTCAACCATTATCCTCTCCGTTATCTCGATAATGACGGCACAGAGTACAGCGAGGTTGATAAGGCAGAGCTCGGCGCACTTCTTACAGAGTACGGCACAGAGCTTTTCATCCACGGTCACATTCACGATGATATAGATGCAAATAACTTCTATAAATCCTACGGTGTAGACTGTATAAATCTTTGCCGTGTAACCGAAATCACTGAATATGAAGCAGGCGACGGTATCGTAGTAGAGGTTTACGAGGACGAAGTCGTAGTAAGAGTCAGAGATTTCATCAAGGGCGAATGGGTTGACGGACTCAGATATACATATTGATTGTACGGTATTTCAGCACTCCCTCGGGAGTGCTGTTATTTTTTTATTTTTGTTCAGAATTATACAAATTTAAATTATTTGTATCAAAAAGACTCAATCGATTGACAAAGGTGTGCTTTCGTGTTAGACTGATTTATAATTATTTTATTTAGGAAAATATGAAGTACGGACGGTAAAAACAATGAATAAGTTTCAAAGATTTAAAAACTATATGACTCACGGTCCCGAAGAATGTGATACGATAGAGTATTTCAATCTTAAAGCTAAAATTTCCGGTAATGTTCTTACTAATGCTCAGGATATGCCTACACCGGGTTATTCCTATGATGCGGATGTAACGAAGTTCTGGGAAGAATTCCGTAAGCTTAAGGCAGAGTGTGATTATAATCTTACCTTCAATGACCTTTTGATGCGTGCTTTGGTCGAAGGACTTAAGGCGTCTCCGAGACTTAACTCTTACATCGAATATAACCGTTTCAGTACTACGGGCAGGCTTATTATCAAAAAGCATGTAGATATAGCAGTACCCGTTATTCTTAATACCGGTGAGACCTTCCCCGTAAAGGTTGCTTCCTGCGAGGAAAAGAGTCTTAAGGAGATTTCGCAGCGTACCGCTGAGCTTACGAAGCTTATGCAGACGAGCGATGTAGACCGTGTACTTTTTGACCTTCTTACGAGAAGAACCTTCGGCTTCCTTCTCCAGGGTAAATTCCTTACCACCTTTGCCCAGACCTTCAGAGGCTTTGTCGGTAAGGGTAAGGTAGCCTCCGTAAAGGGTATTGGCAAGCATGCTCCCAGAGGCAAGGGCTGTCTCAGACCTGATGATCTCGATGAGGGTACAGTTTGCCTTACTAATCTCGGTGCCGTAAATCAGACACTTAACGGAAGAGTTACCAATGCACCTCTTCTTTATCCTCAGGTATTCCTTATGGCTGTCGGTGTGGCAAGAGATGAAAATTATGTTTTCAGAAATGAAAAGGGCGAAATAGATATGGGAACCAAAAAGACGCTTCCCATCACTCTTACCTTTGACCACAGAATCGGCGGCTTCGGCGATGTTCTTCCCTTTATTAAAAAGCTCGAAGAAATTTTTGCCAATCCCGAGGTTATCAGAGAGTGGTAAAAAGCTGTCAGGGCTGTTACTGTTTGTAACGGCCTTTTCTTTTTTTGTTGAATTATTATATATCATAATGATAACAGTAAATAATGAAAGGGTGTTTTTATGGAGAAATTCCGATGGTGCTTTATAGGTGCGGGCAGTCTCGCGAATACCGTTGCTTCACAGCTTAATAAAAGCAAAAGACATAAGATAGTTTCAGTCTATACGCGAAATTACGAAAAAGGAAAAGCTTTCGCTGAAAAGCACGGAGGTACTGCTTATGACACTCCCGAAAAGGCTATTACTGCACAAGGGGTGGAAGGAGTTTACATAGTAACACCTCATAATGCCCATTTCCGTTATGCTGAGCTGTCGCTGAATCTCGGTAAGCCCGTTTTCTGCGAAAAGGCTTTTACCGTTACGGCAGAGGAGACGGAGAAGCTGATTACTCTTGCCCATGAAAAGAAGCTTTATCTATGCGAGGCTATGTGGACCTGGTTTTCACCGTCAGCAAATATGACAAAGAAATGGATAGACGAAGGGAAGATAGGACGGATAAGCTCTGCTTATTTCCGTTACCACAGCAGAACAGTAGGCTATAAAGGCAGACATACGGACCCGAGAAGGGCAGGGGGCGCACTTTTAGACATAACTATCTATCCTGTAACCTATGCGTACCGTCTTTGGGGCAAGCCTGATAAAATCGAAGCCAAGGCAAATATCAGCGGAGGAATTGATTTAAGCGAGGATATAACCTTTACCTACTCTGACTCCTTTAAGGTGAATATCAGCGCCTCCATAAATGACAGCAGGGGTCTCGAGGAAATGTCAATCAAGGGAGAAAAAGGCGAAATCAAAGCTCCGTTTTTCCACGCTATGAACGGAATAACCCTTAAAAAAGGACTCTTCCGCAAGGAACGCTTCAAGGGTGACGGGCCGAAGATAAATTCCTATCTTGACGAATTCGATGCGGTAGCCGCGGATATCCGTTCCGGAAAAACCGAAAGCGATATGGTGCCTCTTAAGGCAACGCTTGAGGTAATGGAAATTTTAGACGAAATAAGAGATATAATAGGTCTGTCTTACGATAATCTTGAATGAAAAATGCCTCATTTTCTATTGAAAAGAAAAACTTTTCTGTTATAATAAAAGCAAAGAAATCTGAAAGGAAGAAAACATTATGAAAATTACATTTATGGGTGCAGGCAGTACGGTATTTGCGAGAAATGTTATCGGCGACTGTATGTGTACCGAGGCTCTCCGTGACAGCGTATTCGCACTTTACGATATTGACGGTGAGAGACTCGAGGAAAGCCGCGTAATTCTCGAGGCTATGAGAAAGGCAAAGGGCGGCTACGGTAAAATCGAATGTTATGTAGGTGTGGAAAACCGTAAGGATGCTCTCCGCGGTGCAAGCTTCGTAGTCAATGCTATCCAGGTAGGTCTCTATGACCCCTGTACCATTATCGACTTCGAGGTGCCTAAAAAGTACGGCTTGCGTCAGACTATAGCTGACACTCTCGGTATCGGCGGTATTATGAGAACGCTCCGTACCATTCCCGTGCTTAAGGATTTCGCCGACGATATGGCTGAGGTATGTCCCGATGCACTTTTCCTTAACTATGTCAATCCTATGGCTATGCTTACGGGCTATATGCTTCGTTACACTCCTATCAAGACTGTAGGTCTTTGCCACAGTGTTCAGTGCTGCTCCGATGGACTTCTTAAAAAGCTCGGTATGGAGGATAAGCTTGAGGGCAGAAAAGAGCTTATCGCAGGTATTAACCACATGGGATGGCTTCTCGACATCAGAGATAAAAACGGTACAGACCTTTATCCGGAAATCAAATCCAGAGTCGATGCCTATATGGCGAAGCCGGATGCAGACGATAAGGTAAGAATGGATTACATTAAAAATTTCGGCTACTATTGCACAGAGTCAAGTGAGCATAATGCTGAGTATAATATGTTCTACATAAAATCTAAATATCCCGAGCTTATCGAAAGATATAATATTCCTCTCGACGAATATCCCCGCCGCTGTGTAAGTCAGATAGAGAAGTGGAAAAAGGATTATGCCGAAATGCTCGAAAAGGGTGTAAGGGACCACGAACGCTCTAACGAATATGCTTCGAGAATTATGGAGGCAATGGTAACCGGCAATCCTTATGAAATCGGCGGTAATGTGCTTAATACGGGACATCTTATTACCAATCTTCCCGAAAACGCCTGCGTAGAGGTGCCTTGTCTCGTAGACGGCTACGGTATACATCCCTGTCATGTAGGCGCTCTTCCCGTACAGTGTGCCGCTATGAATATGACAAACATCAATGTACAGCTTCTTACTATCGAGGCTGCCGTAACGGGTAAAAAGGAGCATATCTATCAGGCAGCTATGCTTGATCCTCACACAGGCAGTGAGCTTGACATCGATACGATTAAAAAGATGGTTGACGAGCTTCTTGAGGCTCATAAGGGTTGGGTTCCCGAATTTAAATAATACTTTTTTCGTGAAAGGATGAGATGAAATGAAAACGGTATCTGTAATAGGTCTCGGTAACCGCGGCACGGAGTATATGGGTTTCATAAAAGGCTTTCACTCTAAAAAGGCCAAAATAGTCGCTCTTTGTGACATCAGTCAGCAGGCGCTCGACGACATTTCGCCTCAGTATAAAATTCCGAAGGAGAGGCAGTTTAATTCTACGGACAGCTTCTTTGCCGAGGGCGTTCTTTCCGATGCTCTTATAATCACCACCCAGGATGCGAGTCATTACGAAATAACCAAAGCTGCCATCGAGACAGGCTACAAGTATATTCTTCTCGAAAAGCCTGTAAGCGGCGTAAAGGATGAATACAGAATTCTCCGCGATATGGCGGAGGCGAACGGCGTAATTCTTATTATCTGCCATGTATTGCGCTATTCAAACTATTACAGTAAGATTAAGGAAATTATCGAAAGCGGCAAAATAGGCGATATAGTATCCGTTAATCATACGGAAAATGTCGGTTATTTCCATTTCGCTCACAGCTTTGTAAGAGGTAACTGGAGAGATGAATTTACCTCCACACCCTCTATTCTTGCTAAATGCTGTCACGATATCGACCTTATTGCCTGGTTTATCGACTCTCCCTGCGTGTCTGTAAGCTCCGTAGGAGGTTTGAAATATTTCTGCAAGGAAAATGCACCTGAGGGTGCTGCGGAAAGATGTCTCGGCGGCTGTAAGGCTAAAAAGAACTGTCCTTACGATGCAGAAGCCTTCTACATAACCGATCCCTTTTATAAGGCAAATTCATCAAATATATGAAGCGCACCCTTACGGGCAAGGCAAAAAACAGCAGGCAGGACATAGTAGATGCACTTAAATACGGTGACTACGGTAAATGTGTTTTCCTTAACGATAATAATGTCTGCGACCATCAGCTTGTTACTATGCAGTTTGAAAACGGCGCAAAGGCTGTTTTAAATCTTAACGGCTTTTCACAGAAAATGTTCCGCGAGTGCCACATCGTAGGCACCAAGGGTGAGCTTATCGGCTACGGCACGAAGCTTAAGATGAATATATTCGGCGGAAAGTCGGGTACCGTATGGACGGGAAGCCCTGCCGTAAGCGGTCATGTAGAGGGTGATATAAGACTCATCGCAGGCTTTATAAAAATTCTCTGCGGTGAAAGAAAAGATCTTAAGAATGTTACTACCATTGATGCTACGGTTATCAGTCACGATATAGCTGTTGCCGCAGAAATCTCTCGTAAAAACGGTGGAGAAAAGGTATTGCTTAAGGATATATAAAACATAAAACGGGCACTGCGAGGTGTCCGTTTTGTGTTGCAGTTTATGTAAAATATCTGTCGGTAAAAATAAAAACTGCCTTGAAATCTCTTTCAAAACAGTTCTGGTGCAGACGATGGGACTTGAACCCACATGAAATTGCTTTCACTAGTACCTGAAACTAGCGCGTATGCCAATTCCGCCACATCTGCATAAAAGTGCTCTTAATTTTTATACGGCAAGAGCAGGCCGAAACGGAGCATACGCTTAACCCGTGAGTGTTATTTTAACACACATCTTTTTTTTAGTCAATACTTTTCCGCTACTTATTATCGTCAATTACAGCATAAAAATTACTTTCCCAGGCAGGAATATAGGGGTGCTGTCTGAAATAAACATTATACCTGCTGTCAAGCTCCTTGATTTTCTGAGGCAGTACATACATATCCTCGTTTCTGTGGTAGGCGCAGACATAAAGCTTCGGTAGATATTTCTTTATTGTTTTCCTCGCACCGTCCAGCGCTTTAGCTTCGGCACCCTCGATGTCCATTTTAAGGAAGGTGACCGCATCCTTTACAGTGTTATCCACGCTGTCGAAGCTTACGGGGATACCGCTTTCAGCCGTTCTGGAGCTTCTTGCGCCTTTTTTTGCGAAGAAAAGAGTTTCCTTCTTATCCCAGGCACCGAGGTTGAAGCGCTCGATTCTGTCGAGCTGCTCTGTTTTTTTCGTCAGCTTACGGAAATTCTTTTCATCAGGCTCAAAGGCGTAAATTTTTTTATATTTTCCGTCTGTTGCCGAAAGAAATTCTCTGATAGTGTCGCCGTCGTAAGCCCCCAGGTCCACTATAACCTCATCGTCGCTAAGGTGAAGAATATCCTCGTAAAGTCTTTCCTTTTCATACATAGAGCGAAAAAGATAATCTGTCTTGCCCGAAATTTTAAAATTTAAAATGTTTATAAAGTCACTTTTGCTTTTTTCGTCGCATAAGATATTATATGCCTTGTCGAAATCTTCGTTATGCTCCTTAATGTAATCGGGGGTGAAAAGGCCCTTTCCTGCTACGGGTACCGTAGGGGCGTAGAACTCACACTCTCCGGACATTTCCTTTATTCTCTGCAATGTAGGAGCATCGTGGACAGCGAAGGTCATAAGAGCGATAAATTCACCGTATCTTTCCTTGATTTCCGAATAGGTGAGTACCTTCTTGCCGCGGAAGGAGTGACCTCTTACGAAGCTGTCGCTGGCGAAAACATCCCTGTATTTTATTGAAAAGGAGTCGAGAACCTCGATTATCATATCTGCACCGTTTCCCATACCGTATAAAACGATAGGCTTGTCGGCTTTTTTCAGTCTGTCCCACAGAGGAACATCATTAATTAATTCGGTCATATTATCACTCCTTTTTTCGCTTCTACTGATTTTAACACAAGATAATAATAAAAGCAATACGATAAAAAATTACCGGAATTTTTATTTTTTTACATCCTTTTTCATTTTCTACTGTACAAAACTGATTTTATATGCTATACTTGGTTATACCTAAAGGAGGTTATAAGTATGAAACACATCAAAAAAATCCTCGTAATCGCACTCGCTGCACTTATGGTGCTTACCGTTTTCACTGCCTGCAGTGCTTCTCCCGAAAAGAAGCTTCTCGGCTCATGGAGAGATTCCACAGGTATGACCGGCTATGAGTTCAAAGAAGACGGTAAATGTGTAGTTACCTTCGCAGACGTTAAGGTTCCCATTCTTAATGTAAACTTCAACGGTGCTGTAGACGGTGTTTACTCAGTAGCTAAGAGAGACGACGGTCTTTACTATGTAACCATTACATACACTATCTATGCTAAGAGCGTTACAAAGGATTATATGTTCACAGTAGAGGAGAGTGCTCTTACTCTTACCGATACTACTGATAACTCCGTAACTGTGCTTATGGCTTACACAGCCCCTGCAGATTCCACAGTTGCACCGTCATCTGACGCAACAGTTGCTGCTTAAAAGCAAAGAAGGGGTATCCTCGAAAGGATACCCTTATTTTTTAACGAGGTAATCAATTATGGATAAAAATACTAAAATCATCGCAGGTCTGCTTGCGGCTATAGTGACTGTTTTTGTTGTAGTGGTTGTAATAACGGCTACAGCTATGAAAAAGGACGAAGAGCCTACGACTGCTGCTACCCAGGCACCTACCGTTACCGTAGCACCTGATGTTACCACTACGCCTACCACTACCGAAACCACGGTTCCTCCCACACCCTTGAGTGAGCTTATTTTAGGTCAGTGGACAGACAGTGCCAATATGAGTGGCTACGCCTTTTACGCTGACGGTACAGTAGAAATGACCTATGTAAATCTTACCGTTCCCGTCATAAATATTCCCATTAACGGCGTTTCAAAGGGTACCTATACCCTCGAGGGCGACAAGCTCACCACCAAATTCTCTATTTATTCGGCTACTATAGAAAATAAATATACCGTAAAGGTGGAGAATAATTCTCTTTCTATGAAGGACCATGAGGACGGGGAGACCGCTACCTATCAAAGAGCTGCTGCGCCTGTTACTACCGTTCAGCCGAATACAAATCCCGTCTCTGACATCGACGATATAGTAGGCTCATGGGTAAACGATAACGCTACCGTAAGATATGCCTTCAATGACGACGGAACTCTTAAGGTAACCTTCTCCGACGCAAAGGTGGCATCAATCAGCACCTCCGTACTCAACGGCGTATATACGGGTGTTTACCTTACTGACGGCAGCTCCGTTATTATTCAGTTTACCGTAAACGGTCAGAAGATTACTCAGAGATGCGATTTCTCTGTAGCTAAGAATACGCTTTCACTTACTGATGAGACTGGCAATACAAATCTCTATGTCCGTGAAGGTACTTCTATCGTTACTCCCGGCGGAGGAACTCTTGTGGGTAAATGGGAAGACAGCGCAGCTATGAGTGGCTATGAATTCAAAGAGGGCGGAGTAGTAGTAATTACTTATGTTAACCTTACCGTACCCGTAGTAAACATTCCCATTAACGGCTCCTTTACCGGCTCTTACTCCGTAAGCGGAGGCAAGCTCACAGTAAGCTATTCAATCTACGGTAACAGCATGGTAGAAACCTACGAGTATTCCGTAAACGGAAACAGTCTTACCCTTAAGGCTTCTGACGGAAACATTTCCACTTATATCAAAAAGTGAGGTTAAGCTATGACACAGCAGGAAAAGGTGTATAAGGCCCTCGATGAACTCGGAATAGAATACAAGGTAATTCATCACGAGGCCGTATGCACCATAGAAGATATGGAAGCTATGGGTATTTTTACTGATGGAGAGGTGTGTAAAAATCTCTTCCTGCGTAATGCTAACGGAAAAACCCACTATGTAGTATCTATGCTTAAGGACAAGCATCCCGACATACAGAAGGATATAAGGAGTCAGCTCGGCTGTTCGAGACTCAGCTTCGGCTCTGACGAAAGGCTTTCAAAGCATCTCGGTCTGGAGCCGGGCGCAGTTTCACCCTTCGGTATTATTAATGACGAGGATGCAGATGTCAATGTAGTGTTGGACAGTGATCTTAAAAGGGTTGACGGCTACATCGGCTTCCATCCCAACGATAACACTGCCTTTCTCTGGCTGAGGTTTGATGACCTTATAAGATTTATCAAATCAAGAGGAAACGATATGTATTTCATTAATGTATAAAAATTAAGAGTAACAACCGTTTTGGCTGTTACTCTTTTAATTTTATCAGTCCTTGTATCTTTTCATCATACCGCCGACTACATCGGGAAGGTCAGTAATGATGCCGTCAACCTTTGCCCGGAGAAGCTTGTCGATGAAAATGGGATCGTTTACTGTCCAGGGGTTAACCATAATACCTGCCTTGTGAGCCTTTTCAACATATTTTTTATCTACGAAAAGAAACTGGGGATGAAGTGCATCGGCGCCGATTGATTTGGCGAATTCTACGGGTCTCCAGAACATCGTGAGAGTTATGAGATGATTGGGCGCATAGAGAAAGCCTGTCTTACAGCTTTTATCGATTTGCTTTGCTTCGACGAGAAGCTTCGGATCGAAGGAGGAAATGAGAAGCTTGTCGAAAAGACCGTGGTCCTTAGCGGCTTCGATAGTCTTTTTAACGATACCTGTTTCGTTTTCCTTTGGGGATTTGATTTCGATGTTAAGTACGCTTATATCAGTAGTCTCCACAAAGGATAAAAATTCGTCGAGAGTAGGAAGCTCCGTGCCTTGGAATTCTTTGCTGAAATAGGAACCGAAGTCATAGCTTTTAAGCTCGGCGAGAGTTTTTTCGGAGATGTTACCGTTACCTGTTGAGGTTTCGTCGATGGTATAGTTGTGACAGAGGACGACCTGACCGTCCTTTGTGATGTGTACATCGGTTTCGAAGCCGTCTGTGCCGATTTCTACTGATTTTTTAAAAGCGTGGAGTGTGTTCTGGGGCGCATATTTATTGGCGCCTCTGTGTGAAATGATTTTACATTCAGACATTTTATCACCTTAGTTTCCATATTTTACGAGGGTATTATACCACTCTAAGAAATAAAAATCAATCATTACGCAGTCAGTTATATGATATAATCGGAAAGATTTAATATTTTATTCAAAATGCTCTGTTTTTATTTTAAAACAGTTGACCTTTAAGTAAATATTTGCTATCATTAAAAAGTATAAATTAATTTTAAAGGAGTTTTCGTAATGATTAAAAACAGAACTGTCTTTATACAGAAAACTATCTATTATGTTCTTCTTTTTCTTTTCGTCCTCAGTACTGTAGCAGGCTGGTTCGGTGTCGACGCATCTACAGTCAATGTCCGTATGGATATCCTTGACCGTGAGCAGGAAATCACCGGCTGGGGTACATCTGCCGCCTGGTGGGCACAGATGGTCGAAAAGGAAGAAACAGCCGATGAATATGCCCGACTTCTTTATTCAGAGGATGGCCTCGGCTTAAATGTTTACCGCTATAATGTAGGCGCAGGCGAGGCAGAAAACCCCGCTAACCGCGTTTGGAACAAATCGAGAGTAGCCGAAAGCTTCCTCATTCCCGAGGTTTACGCTGAAACAAGTAAGCTCGAATATGATTTTACTAAGGATGCCAATGCACAGCAGATGCTCTTTAAGAGTCTTGATTACGGCTGTGTGGACACAGTAGTTCTTTTCGCTAACTCTCCTCACTATCTCATGACTGTTTCGGGTCAGGCTTCCGGCGGTCTTGAGCCTGCACAGAGCAATCTTAAAAAGGAATGCTACGAGGATTTTGCCGACTATATGCTTGATATAGCCGAATATTTTATCGGTGAGGGCGTTCCCGTTAAGTACATTAGTCCTATCAATGAGCCTCAGTGGGATTGGGGCGGTGAATGGGTAGGTCAGGAAGCCTGTCATTATGAAATCGACGAGGTTATCGAGGTGGCCCGTGTATTTGCTCGCAAGATTAACGAAAGAGATATCAATGTAAAGCTTTCTATGGCTGAAAGCGGTCAGGTGGGCGACCACGCTATGGACTGTATGGAGCTTCTTTATGCTGACGAGGAAATCGCAGCTGTAATGGGTACCTACGCTTATCACAGCTACTGGACAGACGATAATTTCGCTCTCAAATATGCCTTCGGTAATTATCTTAAGACCAAATTCCCTTGTGTTGAAATAGAGATGAGCGAATGGTGTGAGCTTCCCTGCAGCCACGAAACCCAGGATATCGAAGCAGGTCTTATTATGGCGAGAACTATGTGCGAGGACATCACTCTTACGGGTGTAAACTCCTGGACCAGCTGGGTAGCCGTAAATGAAGGCGGTGTTAAGGCTGACTCAATGATTGCCGTTGACGGTGATTATAACGATTTCGAGCTTACTAAGCGCTACTATGCTATGGCTCACTATACCAAGTTTATTCCCGTCGGCTCAAAGGTTATCGACACGGATATCAGTGTGGCTGACATCGAAATGGAAAAGGCCTGGTGGACACAGTGGATAGACGACAAGGAATATCCCGTTTACAATGTACTTAAAAATGACTTCTATGTTTCGGGTTATGTAACTCCCGACGGTGATTATGTGGCTGTTATTATCAACGAGGCTGAAGAGGGCAGAAAGGTAAGATTTGATAATTTCTGGAATAATGCCGAGGTTTATACCACCGACGCTGAGAAGAATCTCGAGCTTACGGCAGAAAAGGGCATAGGCTTCAAGAGCATAGAAATCGGTCCCAAGAGCATCACAACAGTTGTTTTCAGCTGATAAGTCAAAAATTTTCCTCAGACTGCGGTTTTTCACGGTCTGGGGATTTTTTCATTTGACTTTAATGACAATATTATATATAATGTTCTTATTAATTTGCATCAGGTGATATTTTTGAAAAAGCTAAAAATCCTATGTGCTTTTCTTCTTTCTGTTCTCGTTTTTCTTTCGGTAATACTTGCTTATCTTATAATTAACAGAGAGGGCAACAGCGTGGAAATTTTTAAATATTATGAAAAAGCCTCTTACAGGGAATATGACTTAAACGAAAATCATCTTAAATTCATCGGAAGAAGTGCCGCGTCGGAGGATGAAATTATTCTTTCCGCTTCGGGAAGCGGCGTGGAGTTTATATGCAAAGGCGACTATGCAGAGATAACTCTTGCGCCCGAAAATCCCTATGTTTCTTCTTCGCACAGACCGAGAGTAGCTATTTATTCCGACGGTAATCTCGTAGCTATGGAGTGCATTTCCGAGGAAAAGACCTACCGTATAAATACTGAATACAGCGGTACCGTAATCACTCTCGTAAAGCTTTCGGAGGCTATGTATTCCTCGGTGAAGCTGACTAAGGCAGCCTCCTACGGTATGAAGGATATCGAGCCGACAGAAGAGAAGAAGCTGAAAATAGAGTTTATCGGTGATTCTATTACCTGCGGCTACGGCACCGACGGCGGTGCTTACGGAAGCTTTTCCACTCAAACGGAAAACTTTACGAAAACCTATGCTTACCTTACTGCTGAAAAGCTGGATGCAGATTACAGCGCGGTATGCTATTCCGGCTACGGTGTTCTTACGGGCTATACCGAAAACGGTAAGATCAATGATAAGGTTGTTATGAATGAATACGAAAAAGCCTGTCATCTTACGGGGCAGGAGGATCTGCTTTGGGATTTTTCGAAGGAAATAAACAATGTTGTAGTTATAAATCTCGGTACTAACGATGCCTCTTACTGCTCAGGCAGTTCCTACGGAAAGCAGCTTTTTACCGATGCTTATGTTCAGATGCTTCGTACCGTCAGAGAGAAAAATCCTTATGCTTATATTCTCTGCATCCTCGGAGATATGAATAACTCCCTTTACCCTTCTATAGAAAATGCCGTTTCGCAGTATTCACAGCAGACAGCTGACAGCCGTGTCGAGGCCTTCTCCGTGGATTTCAGAATGGGCGAAAACGATATAGTAATCGACGGCCATCCCGGACCCTTGTCAAATCTCTGTGCCGCTGAAGTGCTCACGGAAAAAATCAAATCCCTTTCAGAAAGGTAGTGCTACATTTGAAAGAAATATTTCTCTTTTCCTTTAATGCTGTAATACCTATTCTTATTCTCATCCTCGTCGGATATTTTCTCAGGGAAATACATTTTGCAGATGATGCCTTTTTTAAAAAGGCGAACACGATGGTTTTCAAGGTGTTTCTGCCTGTTCTGCTTTTTAATAATGTCTATGCCATCGAAAATCTTTCGTATATAAGATGGGATGCGCTGATTTTTTGTGTTATAGCAGTTCTGATAATTTGCCTTATCGCATATCTTACCTCGGGACTTTTCGCCCGTCACAGGAAGCAGAAGGGCGTACTTACTCAGTGTGCCTTCCGTTCCAATTATGCTATTATAGGTATACCTTTAGCTGAAAGCTTAGGTGGTGCATCCGCTGTAGCCTTCGCTTCTGTGCTTTCTGCCGTGGCGATTCCGCTTTTCAATGTTCTGGCGGTAATAATTCTTTCTCACTATGCCGATGACGAAAAAGAGGCATCAGTAAAAAAGACTGTAATCAAAACTGCAAAAAATCCGCTTATTATCGGTGTTCTTTCAGGTGTTCTGGTAGTATTTTTAAGGAACATTTTACCTTTTGATTTTACAATCAAAGAAAATATGCCCTATCTTTACACAGCCATAAATAATATGGGTAAGATTGCATCACCCTTGGCGCTTATAGTTTTAGGGGCAAGATTTGACATTTCAAAGGTGTCTTTCCTGTTTAAGCAGATTATATGGGGTACGCTTTTCAAAACAGTTATTACTCCCGTTGCCGTAATTTCGGCGGCTGTAATGCTTTCCGAGTACACGGGACTGCTTAATCTTACTTCCGTGGAATATCCCGCCTTTATTTCTCTCTTTGCTTCACCTGTAGCTGTTTCAAGTGCGGTGATGGTTGGTGAAATAGGAGGAGATGAACAGCTCGCGGGACAGCTTGTGGTGTGGACGAGTATACTTTCTATGTTTACTATGTTCCTGATAATTTTCGTAATGAGAGCATTAATGCTTATATAATTTAATTAAAAAGGAGAATAAAATATGGATATTAAAAAAACAGTTCTCGGTGCTTCCGCCGCAGTAACAGGAGTAGCTACAGGCTTAGCCGTTAAGAAAGTCGCAGACAAGACCTTCTGTCCTATCTGCAGTGCAAAAAAGCTCATAAATAACTTCCGTCTGACACAGACAGCTGACGGGAACTACAATAACGGAGTGGCACTTACACCTCCTATGGGTTGGTCAAGCTGGAATCTTTTCAGACATAAGATAAGCGAAAATCTTATTAAAGAAATTGCTGATGCTATGAAGGACAGCGGACTTGTGGATGCAGGTTACTGCTACGTTAATATCGATGACTGTTGGCAGGCATCAGAAAGAGACGCAGACGGTAAATTACAGTGCGACAAGATAACCTTTCCGAGTGGCATTAAAGCACTCGCAGAATATGTAAACGAAAGAGGAGTAAAGCTCGGTATTTATTCCTCTAACGGTACTCACACCTGTGAGGACTATCCCGCCTCCTTAAGAAATGAAAGAATCGATGCAGAAACCTTCGCAGAGTGGGGTATAGAGTATTTTAAATATGATTTCTGCCATAATGTTCCTATTCCTTCTCTTGCTCCGCGTGTCATCGCTGTTTCCTTTGCTAAGGAGGGCGTAGGTGAGCCGTTTGCGTATTTCACCTCTTCCGAAATGAAGCTTAAGGGTCTTGCACGAATAGTTCCCGATGATACTATCGACACAAAGAATTATGTCGACGGTCTCGACGGAAAAAACGGCAGTATCATTGTCGAGGTCGAAGTCGAGGAGGCAGGAGAGTACATTCTTAACATCGACATCAGAAAGGATGCGAGAAAAGAAAAATTCATTATGGCTGTAATAAACGGTAAGGAAGAATATCATCTTTACTGTGCCAGCCGTAAAAACTTCACTCCCGAGGGCAAGCTGCAGACTACGGTTTATCTTGACCGCGGCTCAAACTCTGTCGAGCTCATAAATCCCGTAGCCTCAAAGATGGACAGTGCCGCCATTCAGTATAAGCTTATGGGCAGAGAGCTTAAGCGTGCTACGAAGCTTTATGCCGAAAAGAACGGCTGCGAAGAAAAGCCTATTATTTATTCCATTTGCGAATGGGGCTTTAACAGACCCTGGAAATGGGGTGCTGAGGCAGGTAACCTTTGGAGAACTACAGGTGATATTCAGGCTAAGTGGATTTCCGTTATGGCAATTTATGAATTTACGGTACGCCTTAATAAGTATTCTTCTCCGGGATCCTGGAATGATCCCGATATGCTCGAGGTAGGAAACGGAGATCTTACCTACGAAGAAAACAAGGCACACTTCAGTCTCTGGTGTATGATGAATGCTCCGCTTATTTTAGGTAATGATGTCCGTAAATTTATCGTAGACGGAAAAACAGACACCGAAAGCAAGGTTTATCAGATTCTTACCAATAAGACTATGATTTCCGTAAACCAGGATCCTCTCGGTGTTCAGTGTCAGAGAATCAAAACAGGCCTTGTTGACATTCTCGTAAAGCCTCTGAAGGATTCCAGGGCGGCCGTCTGTGTACTTAATAAGGGCACCAAGTCCTCCTGCACAAGAATCGACCTTAAGAAAATAGCCAATCTCGGATTTGTTAATCTTCCTAAAAAGGACGGCTACAGAGTTACCGATGTATGGGATGAAAAGGTTACCGAGGACACCCGTATTATCAACACAGTTACCGAGAGTCACGGAGTAAAGGTATTTATAATCGAATAAAAAAAACAGCAGTATCGGCTTTGAAGTGAACCCCAAAGTTTAGACAAAAATAAATATTAAATTGCTTGTGAATGAGTTCGGTATTGTACCGGGCTCATTCCTTTTAGTTTTAAGGAAATTCTTTCGTTGTTGTAGTA
>JAFXDE010000006.1 GCA_017516315.1 Clostridia bacterium
ACATTGCGAAAAACCACCGTAATACGCGAGTATTGCGGTGGTTTTGTCGCTTCCTCAAACCAAAAAATATCTCAATAAAAACTGCTTTGTACCTTAAAATTCAGATAATTTTGATGAAGAACAAGGCAAAAATAGTGAATTTTAAGGCTTAACTTCCTTATGAAGTGTCGCCCTTGTGGGTGCTTTTTGCTTGGCAGAGAAACTGAAAGATTATTTCCTTCTGTTTTATAAGTAAGTTTTTCGCTATCAGCAGCTAAAAGATAAAAACACCGTAACTATCATTATAAGGGCTACGGTGTTTCTGTCATATATAAAACTTGTCTGTTATGAAATGAAATTATCCGCCTGCGGCAGGGGAGAGAAGCCATACCTCGTCACCGTCAGTAAGCTTCTTTCCTTTTCTTAAACATCTTTCTCCGTTTACATAAACTACTGCATCCTTGAATTGGAGCTTTTCGTGATATTCGAGAGCAGGGTTTTTCGGCTTAATGAATTTGACATTAGGGTCATTTTTCATTCTTTCGAGCTCTTCCTTATCTTCCTTATAGCCTTGAGCCATTCTCCAGGAAATAGCTTCGAAAATATCATTTACGGTCTTTGCTTCGGCTTCAAGATAGCTGAAACCGGTGGTTGTACGGATAACACCGAAAATTTTAACCTTTACCATAAGGATATACCTCCTTTGCACATTCGGGAAGCCTGATGCCGAGCTTTTTGATCATTCTCATCGTGGGCGCGCCGTCTTTCCAGCCGCGTATGATGTAATAGCTCTTTTTCATTTTTTCGAGAGGTACCTTTGTCTTTTTTACACCGGGTACCTGTTCTTCGTCTGTGAGACGCTTGGGAAGCGTGTCTGTATCCTTGCCTACAGGAAGACCAAGGATAATATTACACACTCTTTCTACATTGTAGCCGTAAGATCCGGCCTTGATGAATGTACCCATAGTATAATTCGTGCCTGCAGCAGCATTGATTGCTCTCGGATACTGAATGAGAGGAACATTCAGAGCGAGAATCTGAGGATACTGCATACCTATGTAGAGAATGGGTGTGATGAATTTGAAAACCTGCTGAACGATTCTTGTAAGCATACTTGTCGGCTTAGCTACGATGAACCAGGGAAGAATAGCGTAAGAGGTGAAGACACAGCAGCCTGCTGCCGAAGCGGCCTCCATAGTATTCTGGAACATGATGGCAAGACTTGCCTTACCCTTGGGTGTATATGAGTTCATATTGAGTCCGAGACCCTCGAGAACAACCATATAGCCTGCGTTAAGATGACAGCCGCCACGGTTTGATGTGGCGTAGCCGAGACCCTGTCCTACAGCTCCTCTGGGTTCATAAGCGGCAAGCTCCATACCCTTGGCCTGGATGGCGAATTCCTTTCCGCCGAATTTTTCGCTCATTCTCTTTGTACCGTCCGCGAGAATATCACCTATGCCTTCTCTGTAGGCAATAAGCCTGAACACATCGCTGATATTATCGGTTTTTCCGAATTCGAGACCGCTGTCCCACATACCCTTTTCCTGTAATTCCATCGCAAAAGCAATAGATCCGGCACAGGAGATAGTGTCCATACCAAGCTCGTCAAGCTCGTAATTCCAACGAAGAATTTTTTCTATGTCATCATTGAGAATGTTCGGACCGAAAAGACCGAGAGTTTCAAGCTCGGGACCCTTTACATTCTTTCCGTCTACCTTTACTCTTCTTTCGCATCTCATAGGACAAGAGTAGCAGTTTCCGTTACCGACGAGATATTTTTCCGTAAGCTCTTCACCGGATACCTTTTCGAAGGCATCAAATCTGCCGTCACTGAAATTTTTTGTAGCGAGTATTCTATGCGCTTGCATAGGTGCTACGAGACCTGCAGTACCGAGCTTTGAAAGCTGAGCGCCGGTAATGGGGTGGCGGAGAAGCTGCATCTTCCATTCCTCGATGAGCTTATCAAGCTTTTCTTTATCGTGAATCTCGGGATCTTTGGTACCCTTTGCAGTTATGAGCTTGAGGTTTTTATCGCCGAAAACAGCACCAACACCGCCGCGGCCTGCAGTTCTTTCACCGCTGAATACACCAGCATAAAGAACTTTGTTTTCACCGGCAGGACCTATCGTAAGAGGGCTGACACCGCCCTTGAACTGCTTGTTCACTTCACCTGTAAGCATACCCTTCATTTCAGGTACATCGTGGAAGGTGATTTCGTCGTCAACTATTTCTATCCAGGTAAGCTCGCTTGCTCTGCCTGTGATAACCATTGCATCCCATCCTGCTTTTTTTAGTCTTCTTCCGAAGGGGCCGCCGCAGTTTGAGGATGTAAGAATACCTGTAAGGGGTGAAACGGTAGAAATATTGAAGCGAGTGGAGGAGGGTGTCTTGCATCGGGTGAGAGGACCTGTAGTGATAACGAGCCAGTTATCTTCATCGAAGGCCTTCATACCGGGTCTGATGTGCTGAAGGAGAATATCGGCAGCCATAATTTTTCCGCCGATGGTTCTTTTTCTGTCTTTGTCTGTCCAAGGGAATTCGCTGTAAGTTTTTTTGGTAAGGTCAACGAAAAGCACCTTACCCATGTAAGCTTTTAAGTTTGTCATACTTTCACCTCAGGTGTTTTACATATTTTGCATTGAGAGCTTGGTCTTATAGGGAGAGTGTCCCATAAATTACCGTCAAAAATAAAGATTTTTCCCGATGAATCCACATCTCCCGTAAGGAGATATCTCAGGGCAAGATTTACTTCCATAGCTCCTATGATTCCGGCAGAAGAGGAAACGGAGCTTCTTACGGAAATATCGTTGATAATTCCTGCACATTCCGGACAGGGGGATTTGTCGGGAAGATAGAGATATGCCGTTCCGTAAAAGCCGTCAACTCCGCCGAAAACCGACGGAATTTTTTCTTTAGCGGAAAATTCTGCTACTGCTCTTCTTCCTACAGCATTATCTACACAGCAAAGAATAATGTCACATTCTTTGGCAAATGAAAGGTCATCGGGCGACATTATCTTTTTTACACAGGGAATATATTCCGTATCTACCGAATAATGGGCCAGCCTTTCCTTCAGCACCTTACATTTGAAGAATCCGCCATCGGTTTTCGTAAAAAGGAACTGGCGGTTAAGATTAGAAAGACTGACTGTATCGAAGTCGCAGAGCCAAAGCTTTTTTACTCCTGCTCCCGTAAGATGTACGGCGGCATTCGTTCCTAATGCACCGCATCCGATTATACATACTGTTTTATCGTCTATGCTGAAAAGCTGAGTCACATTTTTAAGGCTCAATCAACCACCGCCTTTCTCATAGCTTCCGCCGCAGTTAAGCGTGTTACCGCTTAAAACCTCTACTGCGTGGGGTAGTACGGGAAGAATAAACTCGAGAGATTCTCTGACCGCCTTCGGACTTCCGGGAAGATTAATTATCAGAGTTTTATTTCTTATTACGGAAGCGGCTCTCGAAAGCATAGCCTTAGGAGTTATCTCCATACTTTTCTGTCTTATTCCTTCTGCTATACCGGGGGCTTCTCTGTCCATTACGGATTTGGTAGCCTCCGGAGTGACATCCCTCGGTGCGAAGCCTGTGCCTCCTGTAGTTAAAACTATATCGGCGCATACTTCATCGCACAGATAAATAAGTGCTTTTCGGATTTTCTCTGATTCGTCGGGTACTACAATGTAATCGACGGTTTTTCCGTAGGGAGAGACTATGTCAGTTATCAGCGGTCCGCTTTTGTCTTTACAGATGCCTTCATAGCACCTGTCACTGACACATAAGACAGCAAAATTCATTTTTTATCACTTCCTACTTGAAATATTTGTTTCATTGATATATAATATATCACAAAGATACAAAAATTACAACGATTTATCAATATTTTTATCAATATTTATCAATTTAATATTTATATCGGAAGTTTGCGGCTTTTTCCGCATTAATTCATATTCCGACACGGCATTTTCTAAGGATTATATCTATGGAAGGCTGTGCGTGACCGAAAAAACACTGCCTGTCAGAAGAAAGAACAGGTACCGGTCAAGGGTATAGGAGGGAAACCTTTGTACCTTCCGTGATTGAAAAGGAGAATGAATTATGAAAAAACTTCTCGCAGTATTTCTCGCAGTATTTATGCTCTTCTCACTTGCAGCTTGCGGTGGCGGAGAGGAAGCAAAGACACCCGATAACCCCGTTATCCGTATGTCAACCACCACATCAGTAAACGATTCGGGTCTTCTTCCTTACCTTCTTCCTGTTTTCGAAAAGGCTACAGGCTACACCGTAGAGGTACAGTCAGCAGGTACAGGTGCTGCTATCCAGAAAGCAAAGGACGGTAATGCAGATCTTATCCTCGTTCATGCCAAGGCATCTGAAGAAGCTTTCATCGAAGAGGGCTACGGCGTAGAGAGACTTCCCTTTATGTATAATTTCTTTGTAATCGTAGGTCCTGCGGAAGATCCTGCTGGCATCAAGGACGGCGCTGAAAATGCTGCTGAAGCCTTCGCTAAAATTTCCGATACAGAATCTACATTCATTTCCCGCGGTGACGAAAGCGGTACACATAAGGCTGAGCTTAAAATCTGGGGTGAAAATGTTCCCGATGCCGAAAAGGAAGCCTGGTACATAAATGCAGGTCAGGGTATGGGCGCATGTCTTACCATGGCAAGCGAAAAGGGTGCTTACTGCCTTACTGATAAAGCTACATTCCTTTCGAATAAGGATTCTCTCAACCTTGAAATTCTTCTCGAGAAGAGTGACGATATGCAGAATGTATATTCTCTTATCGAGTGTAATCCTGAAAAGCTCGACGGTATTAACACCGAGGGCGCAAAGGCTCTTATCGAATGGATGATGGGTTCCGAAGCATCTGAGCTTATTGCCGAATACGGCAAAGAGCAGTACGGTCAGGCACTCTTCTATCTCGAACAGTAATCGTCTTGGAAAAGCTTAATGAAGCCTTTGAAATGCTTATGAATATGGACAGAGAGCTGTTGCAGATTATCGGTGTAACGCTTCGTATGTCATTTTTCAGCACTTTAATTTCATGCCTTGTCGGTATGCCGCTGGGCGTAGTTATGGCTAAAAGCACTTTTAAAGGCAAAAGGACAATCAGAAAAATTATCGGTACATTTATGGGCTTGCCACCTGTGGTGGCAGGCCTGATTGTCTATCTGCTTTTCACAAGGTACGGGCCCTTCGGCTCTCTCGGACTGCTTTTTACCGTAGAGATAATGGTAATCGCCCAATGTATGCTTATAATTCCCGTTGTGATAAATCTTACGGAATCTATCCTTTCCGTAAATGTAAAAGGTCTTACGGAAACGGCTAAGGGACTTAATTTCTCTAAGAGTAAAACTGCTTTTCTGCTTCTGACGGAAAACAGATTTTCTCTTATGTCCGTGGTTCTTACTGCTTTCGGCAGATCTATAGCCGAGGTGGGTGCGGTAAGTCTCGTCGGCGGTAACATTCAGTGGAAAACAAGAGTTATGACAACAGCAATTATGCTCGAAACCAATAAGGGTAATTTTACCTTTGCTCTGGCTCTGGGAATCGTACTTCTTCTTATTTCTTTAGCTGTTAATATTCTTGCATCAGTAATGACGAAGGAGGATATTAAGTGATAGAAATTAAAAAGCTTACTAAAAAATACGGTGACAGAACCGTTCTGAATATAGAGTCACTCAGAGTAGAAAAGGGAGAAACGGTAGTAATCGTCGGACCTAACGGAAGCGGTAAAAGTACACTTCTTAAAATACTGTCCGGTACGCTGACGAAAACCTCAGGTGAAATTATTTCTCACGGTGATATATATTATCTTCCGCAGCAGTGTATACCCTTCAGAAAAACAGTAAGAAAAAATATTCTTTTTTCTGTAAAAAACGACAGCGAAAGGATAAAAAGAACCGACGAAATACTGTCTCTTCTCTCTCTTTCGGATTTTGCCGACAGAAGTGCAGCCGGTCTTTCTGGCGGTGAATGTCAGAGGCTTGCCCTGGGAAGAGTTCTTGTAAATGACGGAGATTTCCTGTTTCTCGATGAGCCGTCAAGCGCTGCTGATATAGAGGGAACGGAAATTATCGAAAAGGCTATAACAGAGTACAAAAGAAGAACGGGATGCGGTATTCTTATGACAACTCATTCTCCCGGCCAGGCGAAAAGACTCGCTGACAGAATAATTATTCTTCATAACGGAGAGATAGCCGAGGAAGGCTCTCCCGATGAGCTTTTAGCCTCACCGAAAAGCCTTTGGGGTAAAAGATTCATTGATTTCTGGAAATTTGTTAAATAAGAGGTGTAAAAGTGCTTAAGGTAGTTTCGAGCGAAGAAGCATTTGAAATTATTAATAATAATCTTGACCTTTACGAATGTAACAGCGAAAGGGTAAGTCTTTATGATTCTTTGGGCAGAGTCCTTTCCGAAGACATTATTTCGGGAGAAAGCATACCTCCCTTCAACCGTTCCACGGTAGACGGTTATGCAGTAAGGTCATCGGATACCTACGGCTGCGGTGAAAGTATGCCTGCTCAGCTTGATATAATCGGCGAAATACTTATGGGTGAAAATGCCGACAAGCCGATTAAAGACGGTCAGTGCATAAAGATTTCTACGGGCGGTATGCTGCCCGCAGGTGCAGACAGTGTTGTTATGGTGGAGCATACGGATTGCAGCTTTGATTCCCTTTGCCTTGCCTATAAAGCAGTAAGTCCCTTCGAAAATGTAACCCGTAAGGGCGACGATATAAAAGTGGGCGATACAGTCCTTCGTAAGGGTACCGTAATTACCTCCCGTGAGATAGGTATTCTCGCTTCGCTCGGCGTCAGTGAGGTATCAGCTTGCATTAAACCCCGTGTCGGTATAATATCAACGGGTGATGAAATTGTTCCTATTGACGGTGAAGCATCTCCCGGTAAAATCCGAGATATAAACAGTCATATTCTTTCTGCTCTTATGAGGGAAAAGGGCTGTGAATGTAAGCAATACGGCATAGTAAAGGATGATTATGATGAAATTTACGCTGCCGTAGTCAAGGCTGTAGAGGAAAACGATATAGTTCTCATTTCGGGAGGCTCATCTGCAGGCACAAGAGATATGACAGCGCAGATTATCGGCTCTCTTGGCGAGGTTTATGCCCACGGAATAGCCGTTAAACCGGGGAAGCCTACTATCATTGGTAAGATTGATGGCAAGGCAGTTTTCGGTCTTCCGGGCCATCCCGCGGCGAGCTATTTTGTATGCCTGCGTTTTATCGTTCCGCTTGTGAAAAGATTGCTTGGATGTATTGAAGATAACATAAGAGTTAAATCAAATATTTTACAAAATATTTCCTCAAATCACGGCAGAGAGGAAATCGTCTGTGTCAGAATTACCGACAGGGGTGCAGAGCCCGTTTTCGGTAAAAGCGGCGTAATATCTCTTCTTTCCGAAAGCGACGGCTATATCATAATCGACCGAAACCGTGAAGGCTTAAAAAGCGGAGAGACTGTAGAAATTCATTTGTTTTAAGAGGTAAAGCTATGCGTCATAATTATCTTGATAATACACCGATAAATAAAGCTAAGGAAGAATACGGAAAATATCTTTCTTCGGTATCCTATACGGGAAAAACCGAAAAAATTCCTTCCTGCGAAAGCTCGGGGAGAATACTTGCCGGGGCTGTGTACGCTTCTATATGTTCACCTCATTATAATGCAAGTGCTATGGACGGCATAGCCGTAAGGGCGAAGGATACCTACGGCGCAAGCGAAAGCAATCCTGTTATTCTCGGCTCAGAACAGTATACTGTAGTAGATACGGGTGATCCGATACCCGACGGCTTCGATTCGGTTATAATGGTAGAGGATGTGACAGAGATTGGCGAGGGCAAAGTCAGTATCCTTTCAGCCTGTCATCCCTGGCAGAATATACGCCAGGTAGGTGAGGATATCTGTATGGGCGATATGATAGCGCCCTCATACACTAAAATCACACCGTCTCTCTGCGGCGCCTTTCTCGCAGGCGGAGTTTTAGAGGTTGAGGTAATTAAAAGGCCTGTAGTAGGCATTATACCTACCGGTGATGAAATTGTCTCACCTAAGGAAAATCCCGAAAAGGGTGAAATCATTGAGTTCAATTCTGCCATCTTTTCTTCAATGCTTCATGAATGGGGTGCAGAGACTGAAATATACGATATAGTAAAGGATAAAAAGGAGCTTTTAAGCTCAGCTGTGGAAAAGGGAGTAAGCAGATGTGACATTCTTCTTGTTCTGGCAGGCTCCTCTGCAGGCAGAGACGATTACACAAGTACAGTTTTATCTTCTCTGGGACAGGTTCTTTTCCACGGAATAGCTGTTAAACCGGGCAAGCCTGCTGTTTTGGGAGCTGTGGGTAAAGTTCCCGTGGTAGGACTTCCCGGCTATCCGGTTTCCGCTATCGTTATAATGAATGAGATAGTAAAAGATCTCGTTGATATGTGGTACGGCAGAGAAGGTGATGATGCTCCTAAGATAAAGGCTGTACTCGGTAAAAGAGTTGTTTCCTCTCTTAAGTATCAGGAATATGTCCGTGTTACACTCGGAAAGGTGGGGGATACTCTTGCGGCCATACCACTCGGAAGAGGTGCAGGCGTAATAACCAGCTTCACCAAGGCTGACGGTATTCTCGCAGTTCCGCAGAACAGCGAGGGCTTTGAGGCAGGGGAAGAGGTAGAAATAAGCCTTCTTAAGGATTTGTCGCAGATTAATTCTTCACTTATCGTTACGGGAAGTCATGACCCGCTTATCGATGAGCTTTCCGATATGCTTAAAAGGAAGGATCCATCCTTCTCGTTAACCTCGAGTCATGTTGGAAGCATGGGTGCTGTTACTGCTCTGAAAAACGGTCAGGCACATCTCGGATGTATACATCTTCTTGACACGGAAACCGGTGAATATAACGAAAGCTATGTAAGAAAGTATTTCCCTGACGGAGGAGTGAAACTCGTCAAGGGTGTAGGAAGAGTGCAGGGTCTGATGGTGAAGAAGGGTAATCCTCTCGGCATAGAATCCTTTGCGGACATAGTAAAGGGCAGATATGTAAACAGGCAGGCAGGCTCGGGAACGAGAATACTCTGCGATTACCTTATCGGTAAAAACGGTATGAATAAAGTCGACATTGACGGCTACCGTAACGAGGAATTTACCCATACGGCCGTAGCAGCCTTGATTTCGGCAGGTAATGCAGACTGCGGTCTCGGAATTTATTCGGCTGCTAAAATGTATGACCTTGACTTTATAGAAATCTGTATCGAGGAATACGATGTTCTTATTGACGAAAAGGCTTATGGAACACCCCAGGTACAGAAATTTATCGAAGCTCTTAAGAGCGAGGAGTTTAAGGAAAGACTTTCAGATATGGGAGGTTATAAAATTGGCTGATTTTACTCATCTTAATAAAAACGGCGAAGCGATTATGGTTGATGTCGGTGAAAAGACAGTTACTCAGAGACAGGCTAAGGCCTTCGCCAAGGTGAAAATGGAAAAGGAGACCCTACGCAAGCTTCTGAATTCTGAGCTGAAAAAGGGCGACGGACTTGCCGTGGCGAGAATAGCGGGGATTATGGCGGCGAAGCGTACATGGGAGCTTATCCCCCTTTGCCACAATATTCCCATAGAAAGCGTCGAAATTACCTTCGGTAATAACGGTGAGGATGAATTATACATTTATTCTGCGGCCAAATGCTCTTATAAAACGGGTATAGAGATGGAGGCGCTTACGGCGGCCTCTGTAGCGGCACTTACCGTTTATGATATGTGTAAGGCTATTGACAGAAAAATGGAAATAAGAGAGGTCAAGCTTCTCGAAAAAACCGGCGGAAAGAGCGATTTTAAAAATGATTGACAGTTATGGCAGAGAAATAAATTATCTGCGCGTTTCCGTAACAAAGAGATGTAATCTTAACTGTACCTACTGCGGGGCGCAGAACGAAAAAGAGAATAATGAGCTTACGGCAGATGAAATCGAAAAAACAGTAAGAGCATTTGCTCTTTGCGGTATTGACAAGGTAAGACTTACGGGCGGTGAGCCTCTGGTAAGAAAGGATATATGTTATATCGCTGAGAGAATAAGCCGTATCGACGGAATTAAAAAGCTTGCTCTTACCACTAACGGCATAAGACTTAAGGAGTGTGCAGGCGAGCTGAAAAAAGCGGGTGTCAGAGCAGTCAATATAAGTCTTGACACTACGGATAGGGAGCGTTTTAAGTCTATAACGGGCTATGACGGTCTGAATAAGGTTTATGATGGTATCGACGAGTGCGAGAGAGTAGGCCTGTCTCCCATCCGAATTAACGCTGTACTTATCCGAGGACAGAATGATTCTGATGCGGAAAGCCTTATAAATATCGCCCGTGAAAGGAAAATAGATGTTCGTTTTATCGAGCTTATGCCCTTTTCCGATGAGGGAGATAATGACGAGCTTGTCATAAAGAGTGATGAAATACTGCAGAAATTTCCTTTCCTTAAGCCTGCGGCGCAGAAGGGTACCGCCTTCGAAAAAAGCGTAGCAAGATATTATGAAAGTGAAGGCTTTAAGGGAAGAATAGGCTTTATTACGCCTATCAGTGATAAGTTTTGCAGTGAGTGTAACAGAATAAGGCTCCTTTCTGACGGAAAGGTAAAGGTTTGTCTCGGGTCTGATGAGGTTATCGACCTGAAGCCCTATCTCTGTGATGAAAAATTATTGGAAGAAAAAGTGAGAGATGCCATACTTTCGAAGCCTATGGAGCATAAGTTTTCCTGCGGCTACGGTGCATCGCACGGTCTTAATAAAATAGGAGGTTAAGTTATGAAGGGTAAGGTTTTATCAATTAACATAAGCGAAAAGAAGGGTACACCAAAAACAAAAATAAACCCGGGTGTTCTTATCGAGGATTTCGGATTCGAGGGTGACGCTCATGCAGGTAAATGGCACAGACAGGTAAGTCTTTTAGCCAAAGAAAGCATAGATAAATCGAAGGGACTTCCTACAGACGGTCTATGTCACGGTGTTTTCGCAGAGAACATCACTACCGAGGGTATTGAGCTTTTCACTATCCCGGTCGGAACATGCCTTAAGGTAGGGGAGTGCATAATAGAAATCTCGCAGATAGGAAAAGAATGTCACGACGGCTGTGCCATTAAAAAGCTGGTGGGTCAGTGTGTAATGCCTCGTGAAGGAATTTTCGCCAAGGTTATAAAAGGCGGCAAGGTTTACGAGGGCGATGATATTGAGATTTTGTAATTTATGTATCAACTTATAAGAAAACCCTTCCGGCAGAAATGCATGAAGGGTTAAAGCTTTTTAAGCAGTAAAATCTGAAGTGTTTTCTATAGTTTCGAGATGTATGTTTTGTTCCTTGGTCCAGGAATGTATTATTTCCGGGTTTTCGAAAATTTCATCGAGCTTTTTGGTGAAGGGAACTATATCTCCGAAATCAAGAGCTCTGTGGTCAAAGGCTATGCAGATAGGAAGAATCTTTCCGGGAACTACCTCGTCCTTGCCGTGGCTGTTCTGCTTTACGACAGGCTTTTTCTGCACGGCACCTATACCGATTGCACATACCTGAGGCGGAATAATCTCCAAAAGAGCTACCGCGCCTCTTTGTCCGAGGTCGAGAGAACCGATGTTTGAAATCGTAATCGTACCCTGTTCTATATCCTTATCGCCCAGTCGTTCTGTTTCAGGAATGGCAAAATAAGCCTTTTTTGCCTTGCCCTTTAGTGTTTTAACTTTGTTCTTACCAGTTTTAGCACCTATAATTCTGAACAAGGCCTCTATAATACGGCCTTCCTTGATAGTTTTAAGAGTTCTGTTAAAGGAAACACTGTATAATGCTTCGTTCAGGTCAGATTTTTCTGCGCGTCTGCGGAGATCCTTGATATAAGCGGTCATTTCGTCGAGATCCTTTTTATCAAAGTCACGGCAGTTTGTAGTCATCATTTCGCCTGAGGGTAAAATCGTAGCCATTGAAATATTAATGTTTTCGTATGTTTTTACGGTGCCTCTTACGAGAGCAGAATTATATTCTATATGTGAATTCATAACAGGAGCTTCCTTTATGCCCTCGGTGATAGCTTTAATCATAAGGGTATTAAAGGTTATTTTTTCTTCTGCGCTTCTTCCAAGATTAATTTTTTTGTATTCATTAAAAAAACGGCTGACTTCCGGCTCATAAATAAAAGTGACGTGAGGGATGTTTTTCCAGGATTCTTCTGTCATAGCAGCTACCATTTTTCTCTGTATGCCGAAATGCTCTTCCTTTAAAAGTCTTTTTTTCATTTTTTCTGATACCTCTTTTCTTTTTCTTAGTATTGATAAACAAATTCCCAATCAATTTATCAATTTTGCCCATATTCTACAGTATGTTTTTTGGCATAACGCTGTAAGAATGTAAACAAACTGTAAAGAATATAAATGAATTATAAACTGCTTTGTAACATTTCGGTAATATTTTATACGGAAAAAGTGGTAAAGAATCTTATATTAAAAAAGAGGCTGAAAAAATCAGCCTCTTTTTTTTGTTTATATGATATTAAGATTTACATTAGGAAAGTTATCGTTTTTTAAACCTTTTTCGTAATCTCTGTCAACCTTAACCGTACCGTCCTTCAGTTTTTCGAAAAGCTCTTCATATTCCTCTACAGAAAAACTCTCCATTTTCCAGGTATCCGTAGGAAGTGATACCGCATCATCCTTTGCGCCTAAGGTAGTCTGAACGCCACCGATATCATTCCACGAATCTGTGTATACCTTTTCGAGAACAAGCTCCACAGATTCCCGTATTCCCTTTGTTGCTGATGTGATAACCGTTTCAGATTCCTCTGACTGGTCTATATCTACGCCTATTACTGCTCCTTCATTTGCTGATGCAGCAGCGAAAACTGACTGACACATTGCGCCTCCGCATACAAAAACAACCTCCGTACCCTTTGAGTACCAGCCGTTAATCATAGTCTGAAGCTCGGCAGAAGCACCGAAGGAAGAGCCGTATTCCCAGCTGAAATTCATATCAACGGTAATATCCTTTTCTTTGGCCGCATCCTGAGCACCCTGAACATATCCGTAGCCGAAGCGACAGCAGGCGGCGTTGGTTCCTCCGCCTCCACCGCTGAAGCCTAATTTGGTATAGCCTTCCTTTACGGCGGCATATCCTGCGAGATATCCGGACTGTTCTTCGTTATAATCAATCGAGGCCACATTTTTCAGCGGCTCACCGTTTTTGTCCTTAAGAACCCATCCGTCGATGAATATGAACTTTGTATCTTTTATCTCCTGCGCGGCTCTCTGAAGGGCCGTACCCTGTAAAAAGCCTGCACATACGACTACCTTTGCTCCTGCATCTGAGGCAGCCTTCATGGCGTCATATCTGTCTTCGTCCGTAGCACTGTCTCCGCCTGCAGGCTGGTAATATTTGTAGGATTTTCCGTTATCGTAGGCATAGCGCTTGATGCCCTCCCAGGTGCCCTGATTAAAGGATTTATCCTTTAGCTGTCCTACATCGGTCACAAATGCAATTTCATATTTGCCGTCCTTAGATGTCATATTATCGGGAATGGCATCATAGTCGTAGTCAGTGTTAGTGTTTTCAGTTGTTTCCTTTTCCTGGGTTGAAGCGGTCGGTGAAGAGGGCGTGTTTGTGGTTTCAGACGGTGTTTTTTCGCCGCCGCAGGCAGTTAAGGTAAATAAAATTACTGCTGCCGTAAGAATAGCAATAAATTTTTTCATAATAAAAATCCTCCTTTGAATACTTATAGTATTATCTTCAAAGAAGGATTTTATATCATATTTTTTCTTTTATTCTAATGACCAGTCTATCGGCTCGAGACCTGCCTCGGTAAGAAGCTCATTACATCTGGAAAAATGTCTGCAGCCGAAAAAGCCGCCGTAGGCTGAAAGGGGACTGGGATGTACGCTTATAAGCTTCTTATGTATCGGATTTGTAATCTTTTCGCATTTTTTTCTTGCGTTTGCTCCCCAAAGAATGAAAACCACAGGAGTGTCTTTTTCGTTGAGCTTCTCTATTACTGCATCCGTAAACTGTTCCCATCCCTTGTCTTTATGACTGTTTGCGTTTGCTCTTCTCACCGTAAGTACATTGTTCAGCATAAGAACACCGCTTTTTGCCCATTTTTCGAGATAACCGTTTTGGGCAGGAGGTATACCGAGGTCGCTTTCCATTTCTTTATAAATATTTTTAAGGGAAGGCGGAAGTGGTACACCCGGCTTGACGGAAAAGCATAATCCGTGAGCCTGCCCCGGCTCGTGATATGGATCCTGGCCTATAATTACTGCTTTGCAGTCAGCGAAGGATGTATATTTAAGCGCATTAAAAATATCGTGCATATCGGGATAAATTTCATAGGAGTAGTATTCTTTTTTCAGAAACTGTCGGAGCTGCTTGTAATAAGGCTTTTCCCATTCATCCTTTAGTATCTCATCCCAATCATTACCGAGCTTTACCATTTTTATCACTCCTTGACTTCGTATCCTTTACCTTTTATTACATCTATAATCGAATAAACACATTCATCACAAAGCTCTTTATCTTTTGCTTCAGCCATAACTCGGATTACAGGCTCTGTACCGGACTCTCTTACGAGAATTCGCCCCTCAGTGCCCAGTCTTGCCTCTGCCATTTCTATGGCGGCGACTACATCGGTATCGTTTCTTACGAGCTTTTTATCCATAACGCGGATATTAACGAGAAGCTGGGGGTAGGGGGTAAAGCCTTCAGTAAGCTCGCTGAACTTCTTCTTTCTCGAAAGCATAACCTCCATCATCTTAAGGCTCGTAAGAATACCGTCGCCTGTGGTATCGTATTTAGAGAAGATAATGTGGCCTGACTGCTCACCGCCGAGCTTGCAGCCGTTTTTTGACATATATTCGTAAACGAATCTGTCGCCTACATCGGTCTTAGCGTAATCAATACCGAGGCTTTCAAAGGCCTTGTACAGACCAAAATTTGACATAACTGTGGTTACGACTGTGGTATTGCTGAAAAAGCCCTTTTCTTTCATATACTTTCCGAAAATGTAAAGTATTCCGTCACCATCTACTATATTTCCCTTTTCGTCTACGCACAGACATCTGTCGGCATCGCCGTCGAATGCGAAGCCTACATCAAGACCCTTTTCCGTTACGAGCTTCTGCAGACCTTCGATGTGTGTAGAACCTGCATTTCTGTTAATGTTTGTTCCGTCGGGCTCTGCATTGATGACATAGGTTGCAGCACCGAGAGCATCGAAAACCGACTTGGCTATATTCCAGGAGCTTCCGTTTGCGCAGTCAAGACCAACCTTAATCCCTCTGAAGGAATAGAGACCGAGAGAAATAAGATATCCGATATATCTGTTTCTACCCGAAACATAGTCTACAGTCTTTCCTATCTTGTCCTTAAGAGCGTAGGGGAGAGCCTTCAGCTCGAATTCACCGTCGATATACTGCTCTATAATATCGGTGATGCTTTCGTCCATTTTTTCGCCCTTGGAGTTGATGAGCTTAATTCCGTTATCATAATAGGGGTTGTGGCTTGCAGAAATCATAATACCGCAGTCAAAGGAATCGACCTTGGTTATATATGATACGCAGGGGGTAGTGGTAACATGGAGAAGATATGCGTCAGCTCCCGAGGCCACCAAGCCGCCTACAAGTGCATATTCAAACATATAGCTCGAGCGACGGGTGTCCTTTCCTATTATAATCCTTGCAGATTCTTCACTATCGGACTCTGCTTTGATTTTACTGTAATACCAGCCTAAAAATCTTCCTATTTTGTATGCGTGGTCAGCGGTCAGATTTACATTGGCTTCTCCTCTGAAGCCGTCAGTTCCGAAATATTTACCCATAGCTTACCTCTTTTCTGTTATATTATCTTCATCCTTATATATGGAGTTTTCCTTTATAACTCCTCTTACCCGTGAGAGAGGGTATATATTCGTATTTTTTCCTATTACGGTACCGGGATTGAGAACGCTGTTACATCCTACTTCTACCCCGTCACCGATCATAGCTCCGAATTTTTTAAGACCCGTTTCTATTACTTCGTTACCATTTTTTACCTTAACTAAAGTTTTATCGGATTTTACATTTGATGTCACGGCACCTGCACCGAGATGCGCCTTGTAGCCTAAGATGCTGTCACCTACGTAATTGTAATGGGGCACCTGTACATTATCGAATATTATAGCGTTTTTAACCTCGGTGGAATTACCGATAACGCAGTTTTCTCCTATGAGCGCAGAGCCTCTGATAAAAGCACAGTGTCTTACCTCGGTGCCTTTTCCGATAATACAGGGGGCGCTGACGGAGGCTGTCGGAGCGATAACTGCTTCCTTATGAACCCAGACTCGGGGAGAGATCTCATCAAACTGATTTTTATCGATCTGCTTTCCGGCTTCTGTTATAAAGTCTTTGATTTCCTTCAGAGCGAGCCAGGGAAATTCGTATGAAGCAAGAAAATCTCCGGCGATTGTTTTATCAAGAGAGAAAAGCTCCTGTGTTTTAATCATATAATCACCTCTGTATAAATTATACTGTTTAATTGATTTGTTATATTAACAAAGTGTTAATTAACTTGGGCGGTTTTATTTATTTTATACAAAAATTATATATTTTAAAATACTATGATAATGTTTTTAGCGGTAAATTTTTAATTTTTTCTCGTAATTTATAGTGCATATTCAACAAAATAAAATAAATATGTTAAAAACTATTGACAGTAAAATATAATTTGTGTATAATTAAGTCACAATCAAACAAGAGATTGAATCTTAAGAAAAGGGGTGTTACCGATGTACTGTTTAATGTAAACTGTACAGTTTGATAAGAAATCTTAAAATGTGAAGCAAAGGGAACTGACTTAATCAAAATATTTAATGAATACCTTAAATAATATAATTTTACAAAAACAGTCAGATGCTCCCGTATAAAATAAATAATTACTTTTCTGCAGACAGTATATGCAGAAGAATTGAAGATATATTATCGGATTGTCCAGTAAAAAATCATCTTAAAGATAATGTGCAGAGGAATATAACTTTAAGACAGGAGAAAGGTCTTTGTATAAAGCAAAGACGATGAAGAAAATTAAGTATCTCTCAGTATTATATATTTTCAGTTATTCGGATTTTTATTTACATAATAAAAGTAAAAAGTGGGATAAGTAAAGGCGCAGAGGAGCCCTTATCCGAAAATAATTTAGTTAAAGCTTTGAATGTGAATAAGAGATACTTGGTGGTTAAGAAGAAAACTTAATAAATAATATGAGTTAATGATTATCTCCGACGAGGAAAACCTTGTCGGAGATTTTTTCGTTTAAGTTTGTAACTAAAGAATAAATTTATTCTCTTTCACTTGAAATATCCTTTCTGTTGATATATAATACTTATTGCATTTATGCGGTCAGTTCGAGACCTTCCTGACCTAAACCGAACAAGGTATGTCGGTTTTAAATCAAAACTAAAGGAGTATTAAAAATGAATATGTCTAAAAAGATCCACCGTATTGTTCTGTCAGCGGTAATTGCTGCATTGTATGTAGCCTTGACCTTTGTACAGGAAATGATTTTACCCGCCAGCGCCACTATGGCTGTGCAGTTCCGTGTTTCGGAGGCGCTTACCGTTCTGTCTCTTTTTACGCCTGCTGCGATACCCGGACTTACAGTCGGATGCTTTATAGCGAATTTTTCCGTTTTAGGTGCCTTGCCGACGGATATTATTCTCGGCTCTCTCGCATCCTTTCTTGCCTGCTTCTTTATGAATAAGCTGAGGAATGTTACGGTTAAAGGCTTCCCTCTTCTTTCTCTGAGTATGCCGGCACTTTTTAACGGTCTGTTTATCGGTGCTGAAATCGAAATCTTTTTTATCGACGGACCTTTTAATTTCCTGAGCTTTCTCATTCAGGCCGGTCTTGTTGCCTTAGGGGAATTAGGTGTGCTTTATACTCTCGGTGCGCTTCTCGTTAAAGCCATCAAGGATAGGAGACTGGGAAAGTATCTTAAGGGTGTTTAAAATTAAATTTAATATAAAATCCAAGGAGGAAAAACAATGGAAAACAAACTTACCAAAAGAACCTGGCTGAATATCATTCTTTTCAGTCTTATAGGCGGTGTTGCATGGAATCTCGAAAATATGTATTTCAATACCTTCCTTTACGGTTCTATTTATGAAGGTGTGTCTGCAGAGGCTCTCGCAGGTGTTATGGCTCCCACTACAGCTATCAGCCGTATGGTTGCTCTTTCTGCTGTTACCGCTGTCGTTACCACGTTTATTATGGGTACTCTCAGTGAAAAGATGAAAAAGCGTAAGGTATTTATCTCCGTCGGTTACATAGTATGGGGTATTATTACTGCTGCCTTCGGCTTTATTTCCAGAGAAAATGTATCTGCTGTTTTCGGACTTTCAGATGAAGTAAAAATTCTCGCCTTCAGCGTATGGGCTGTCATTATTATGGATATGGTTATGACCTTTATGGGTTCAACCAGTAATGACTCTGCATTTAATGCATGGGTAACTGACGTAACCAATCCCGTTGTAAGACCTCAGGTAGAAACAGTTCTTATGTTTGTCGGCTTCTTTGCTATGATAGCCGTTATGGGTGTCGGAAGTCTCGCTCAGGCAGGTGTGGTAACCTATAAGGTGTTCTTCCTCGGCCTCGGTCTCATTGTTACCTTCTGTGGTATCACAGGTCTGTTTACACTCGAGGAGCCTCAGATAAAGGGTGAAAAGACTAATTCAAATTATTGGAGTGACCTTTTCTACGGCTTCAGACCTTCTGTTATCAAGGAAAACGGTAAGCTTTATCTTGCTCTCGCAGCTGTATGTATTTACAACATCGCTGTTCAGGTATTCTTCCCTTATCTTTTCGTTTACCTCGAAAAGGTAATTCTTGCCGATGCTGTTTTTGATGCCAAGGCTATCGTAACGGCTGTGGTTGCTGTGGCAGGTCTTATAGCAGGTATAGTAATCCTCCTTAAGGTTGCAAATAAAAATAAGCTTAAGGCTTACATTCCCACAATAGTTCTCTTTATTGTCGGTCTGTTTATTCTTTCTACTTCTACTAACATTGCAGTAGTTCTTATCGGTATCGCTCCCACTCTTATCGGTTATGTAGTTCTCCAGATTCAGCTCAGCGCTTCTGTTCGAGATTTCATTCCCGAGGACAAGGTAGGCCTTTTCCAGGGCATCAGAATGATTTTCTCCGTTCTCATTCCTATGGTTGTAGGTCCCGCTATCGGTGATATTGCCTGCCGTACATCAAATCTTACCATTATTGAATACGGTGTAGAAAAGCTTGTTCCCTCGACAAGCATGTTCCTTTATGCGGCAGTAGTTTCAGTTTTCGTATTCGTTCCTATTTTACTTCTGGCTAAAAAGGGCGTATTTAAAAAAGAACAGTAAAAGTGATAATTAATAACAAAAGCAGTTAAGTGTAAGAGCTTAACTGCTTTTGCTTATATATTGGGGAGAAAGGAAAAATCTTAATCAAGCGGCGTTGTTAGGGATTTTGCGTACAGTAGCCATGTTTCTGTTTTTTCTTACATTGTTAACATTGTTCTTATATGCGGGCTTCACTGCTTTGCCGGGAACAGATGTGTTCTTTCTTTTTGCTCTGTTTGACTTTATTTTATCTTCAAGTCTTATGAAATGCTTTTCAAAAAGAATGAGAATGAAAAGCACCGCTGCGAGTGTGAAATATACTGCTGAAAAATTTCCTAATGTATTAAACATAATAAATATCCTCCTTAAACGAACATTCGTTCTGTATTTACAAGTAAATTATAGCATATTTTATCGAAAAGTCAATACAAATGTTCGATAAATTTAATTTTTGAGTACACATAATCGGACTTTGGTTAAAAAATTCCTTTTTTTTGATGTTGTCAAAAAAAATACTGTATTTTTGTGACTTTTGACAGCTGAATATTTTTTCAAAATAAATGAAAAAATCTTTATATTATGGTATACTTAGTAAAATTATATAATTTCGGAGGCGTTATTATGATAAAAAAAGAGTTTACATTCCCGTCAGTTTCAGCACTTGCTGATATCCACGCTGCATCATATTTACCTGAAAACGGCGAAATCAAAGCAGTTATTCAGGTAGCACACGGTATGGCAGAGCATCTCGAAAGATACGAAAAGTTTGCAGCAGCGTTATGCGAAAAGGGCTTTGCTCTTTATATCAATGACCATCTCGGTCACGGTTCCAGCGTAAAGAATAAGGATGAGCTCGGTTATTTCGGCGAAAATGACGGCTGGAAGAATTTCGTAGAAGACTGTCATAAGCTTACAGAAATAATCAAAGAAGAAAATCCCTCTGTTCCCGTAATTTTCTTCGGTCATTCTATGGGTTCCTTTGTTGCCAGAGCATACAGCGTAAAATACGGTGATGAAATAGCCGGTGCTGTTTACTGCGGTACTGCCGGACCTAATCCCGCTGCAGGTGCTGGAATTATGATTACCAAGATAATAGCTAAGGTAAAGGGCACTCATCACAGAAGTAAGCTTATTGATAAGGTGGGCTTCGGTACATATAACAGTAAGTTTGAGGGCAGAACAGCCTTTGACTGGCTTTCAAGAGACAATGAAGAGGTTGACAAGTATATTGCCGATGAGCTTTGCGGTTATCTTTTCACGGCTTACGGTTATCGTGATCTGTTCTCTCTTCTCAGTTATGTTTCCTCTCCCGAATGGTTTTCTTCTCTTCCAAAGGAGCTTCCCGTGCTTCTCATAGCAGGTGCCATGGACCCTGTAGGCGAATACGGTAAGGGTGTAGAGAAGGTGTATAAATCTATATGCGATTCGGGCAAGACAAACGCTCAGAGAATCCTCTATCCCGATGCGAGACACGAAATTCTCAATGAAAAAGCCTGCTTTAACGATGTTTGTAAGGATGTCATCGGCTGGATAGAAGAAATTTTATAAATATAAACAAGGAAGACACTATGAAAAATATCATTATAGAAAATGAACTGATTAAAAAAGAGCTTCATTTAAAATCTGACAGGATAATCGGTTGGAGTCTCACTAATTTAACCTCCGGAAAAGCTCTGAAAAATCTTGATGGTTGTGAAGAGTTTATTCTTACCTTTAAATACGGCTTGAGAAAGGTTAAAATCAGAGCATCACAGCTCAAGGTCTCAGACGTTTCTTCTTTATGTGAAGACGGCGTAAATAAGTATAAAGTATCATTTGAAGCCTTTGACCTGAGAGACAGTAAAATTAAGGTCAGTCTCATATATATCCTTAATGATTTCAGATGCTATATCAGAAAATTTATCGAACTCCGTTATGATAAAAAAGGTACTAAAGATGTAATACTTGACAGTATTTCTTTTGAAAGCTTTACTATTGACAATAAGTATAAATACTGGACAATACCTAAACAGAAGGACGCTGAAACCAAGGCTTTTGCACTTTCCTTGGGCCAGCCTGTTTATGTTGACTGCTTTTATTTCGGATGTGAGTTTCCCGTAGCGATTAACAAAATTAAAAAGCTAAAAGCGGAAAGCACTTACTACAGCGGAAAAAAGCTCTCTGAGCTTATCGGGTCAGATGCTTACATTTCGCATAAAAGCGTAGCCGGCGGTGCAGCAAGTGATATTTACGAGGATGTTCAGAAGAGCTTCTTCGAATATATTAAGGATATATCCAAGCCTGTATATTTCCGCCGCCAGTATAATTCCTGGTATGATAATATGCTTAATATCACCAAGGAAAACATAACATCATCATTCCTTGAAATAGAAAAGCAGATGACAAAAACGGGAGAGCCTGTGCTCGACTCTTATGTAGCTGATGACGGATGGAATGATTATGCGGGCGGATTCTGGGGCTTTAATAAAAATTTCCCTGATGAGCTTTATCCGTTCAAAAATCTCGCTGAAAGTCTCGGTTCAAAATTCGGACTTTGGCTCGGACCTCGCGGAGGTTACACTAACGATACTATTAAATTTGCACGCAAAATACAGGCGGCAGGTAACGGATTTGTTAATAAGCAGGCTGCTGATATATGTGTAGGAAGTAAAAAGTATACTGAAAAAACTACAGATTTACTTCTCGATTTTCAGAAAAGATTCAATATCAATTACTTTAAACTCGATGGCTTTGCACAGCATCCTTGTAAAAACAAAAAGCATGACCATCTCACGGGAGGGTATAAAGAAATATATTTCTTTACCGATACATGGGAGAGATGGATTAAATCCTTTGAAAAGTTTGCTCAGACAGGCGGAAAGGATTTCTGGATTAATCTTACCTGTTATGCCTGGCCGTCAGCGTGGTTCTTACAGTGGGTAAACAGCGTATGGATGCAGATAAGCCTCGATGTGGGCTTCATCGGAAAAAAAGGTGAGGTTTCCGATAAGGATCGTATGCTCAGCTATCGTGACGAGCTATATTGTGATTTCAGCCGTGTCCGTCAGTTTCAGTTCCCACAGAGAGCCCTTTACAACCATGATCCTATCTACGGTAAAGAGGCTAAGGTCTCTATGACTGATGATGAGTTCAGAGAGTATCTGTTCACTATGGCTACGAGAGGTACACAGTTTTGGGAGCTTTATTACAGCCATTCGTTGATGAATGAAGCTAAATGGAGAATTAACTACTCCTGTCTGAGATTCATCGAGGAAAATATGGGTATTCTTGCTAATTCCGTTGTGTTCGGCGGAAGACCTTCGAAATCAGAGGTTTACGGATTTAGCTGTTTCGGCGATCACGAGGGTATAGTTTCTCTCCGTAACAGCAGTAATATTGAGAAGAGGTACACATTAAAGCTCGATGAGATTATCGGTGTCAAGAAAAGCTTTGCTTTCGGTGAAATGTATACGTTGTTACCTTATAATACGTTCGAAGCAGACGGAGCATACTCCTACGGAGACAGCATAGAGTTTATTCTCGCGCCTTATCAGACTAAAATCGTGCATTTCGGTAAAAGGAACAAAGAGCTTGAAATCACATACTGTAAGGCTTTATCCGAAAAAAAGCTTCTTGTTACTTTTAATCAGTTCGTTAATATTGAAAGTATTTCGTCGGATAATAACACCATCTCAGAAAAAGAGCTTCTCGAAGATTATATGTCGGTTATACTTACCTTTGATAAGCCATTCTGTAAAGATAATACAGTTAACATCTGTTCGGTAAAAGGCGATACAGGCATCGAAAGCGATGTGAAGGCAAGCTTTACATATTATGAGAATGATATTATTGATGATGGCGGAATTAAAGGAAGGTATGATTTCAGCGTAGAAATCAACCTTACAAAGATAAAAGAAGGTACTGTTTACCGTCAGGGCGATGAGCTCGAAATATATATCGGCGAGGATGGATTTGTCCGTTTTAAGGTCGGTCTATGTGTGCTTAAATCTATTTCAACGGTTTCTGATGCGGTACAGATTACGGCGGTAAGAGAAAGAAATAATGTGCTTAAGCTTTATATTGACAAAAATCTTGATGCAGGTATGCCTTGCGTAGCTTATGAGCTTTCGGGTGCTTTGTCGGAAAAAAGCGAGGGCGTAAATGTTAAAGTTTTCGACAAAGCTTTGGCCTATGATGAAGTTTAATCAGAAAAAAACAATATTTATATTGACATTTATTATTCTTATATATTAAAATAGCATACGCTAATAAAAAACAGAAAGGGTGTTCAGATGGCATCTAAATGTCCGAATTGCGGCAAGGTTCTTAAATTTTATAATATTAAAGCTGAATGTCCTCAATGCGGTGTAAGTATCCCTAATTTTAACTGGGAGGCCCGTCTTGAAGAGGATAACAGAGTAGCTGAAGAAAAATTCGCCGCCTTGTACAGAACCTTAAACAGATTAAAATTTTCTGTAATAGGTAACAGACTCCGTGTGGCAAGACTGATTATGTCTTTGATTCCTGCTGTCGGTTTTATCCTTCCCTGGGCTACCGTAGTGAGTCAGAAAAGCACACTGAGCTTTGATCTTTTAGGCCTTTTTACCGATGGCGAGTCCACGATAAGCTTTTTCGGTATTCTCTTTAAAAACATCGGCTCTGTCATAAGCGCAATGGGCGCTGAAGGCTTCTCGGGTCCCGTAAGCTTCATAATGCTTGGATTTGTTTTCGTTCTTTTAAGTGTTGTTGCGATTGTTGTCGCATTCTTCCTTCCCTTTATCCGATTTAAAAAATCCGATACAAATGCAGGTTGGATTGTTGATATTGTAAGTATTCTTTTTGCAGGAACGGGTGCTGTTATGTTTATTCTTTCCGCTTCTGAGGTAAGCGGTGCGGAATTTACTATCGGTACACTGGAATTTGCTGATGCATCATCAAAGGCGCTTTGGGGTGTATTTGTGTATATCCTTTTACTTGCCGTGGCTATGGTGGGAAATATTCTCGTTTCTAAATCCTTCGTTGAGACCGATGAGGCTCTCGAAAAAGTCAGAGCTGAAAAGGTAAGACTTAAGTAAGAAAAAGAGGAAGCTGAACGCCTCAGAAAAGAAGCTGCATGGGCTGAGGCGAAAAAGAAAGCTGAGGAAGAGCAGGCCGAAAAGGTTCGTAAGGCCAGAGAAGCTCTTGCTGCAAAAGAGAAGAATAAATAAGAATCTGAAAATATAAATTGAAATGAGTGATAAAATGTCAGAGAATCTCGTAAATGAGAATACTGTTTCACAGCAGGAGGAATCGGGCGACGTACTCGATAAGCTGGCTTATACTAAAAAGAGATATTTAAGACCGAAGGAGTTTGCCTCATATATTCTCGTTAATTTCGGTCAGAAAAACCTTTCAGAGTTTGTAAGTGCCAACCGTCAGGTTTTTATGATGCAGTACGCAGGACTCAGTGGTAAGGCCTATGCTGCCATTACTGCCTTTGCTACTATATATGATGCCCTTGATGATACATTATCGGGACTTATTATTGACAGAACCCGTACCCGTTGGGGAAGAATCCGTCCCTTCTTTATTCTGCCTCTTCCCTTATGGCTTATCGGCGGATTTATGCTCTTTGCTACTCCGAATTTAGGCGACAAAGGACTTAGCTGGTTCTTTTGCGCGGCTACTATTATTTACGGTTTAGGTATGAGCTATTTCGGTGCATGGAATCTTATGATTTATAACCTTACGCCGAATATGAATGAGCGAAATAATCTTATTTATACTAATAAATTTTTCGAGAATTTCGGTGTATGGCTTCCGAGTCTTCTTCCGTTTATTCTCACCTTTGTACCTAAATTAGTGCCTTCGGTTTCACAGACCGGTATTTTCAAAGGCTTTGCAGGCTTTATGCTTGTATTTTCAGCATTCTTTGCTGTATACGGCTTCTTTACCATGAGAGAAAGAATTCCTCTCCAGAGCCGTGAAGAAATGAACAAGACCTCTGTATGGGGTTCACTTAAGAACATACTTACAAACAGACCTCTTCTTGCCATTATTCTCGCTGACTTTTTCAGTAACTTCAAGGCAGTCGGAGGCGCTACAGAGAAGTTCTTCTGGCTTAATAATACAGGCTCTTATGCAAACGGCGGCGTAGCAGGTATTTTCACCGGTATTCCTAATTTCTTTATGATACCTATCGGTGCGAAGCTTATCAAAAAGTTCGGCGCCCGTACAGCAGCTATCATTGCCGGTGTATTCGGCTTTGCGGCATATATGTTAATGTTTGCTCTCGGCTTCCCCTTCGGTAATGTGGTAGGCGACAGCTTCGAGAGTAACCACGCATTAAACCTTGTTTGCATAACTGTTCTTTTAACTATTGCAGGCTTACCGAATAAGATTATCCAGGTTTGTAATCCCATTCTTACAGCTGATGCTCTCGATTATATGGAATGGAAGCACGGACTTCGTAATGAGGCACTTGTTACCACTGTTCAGGGATACTTTACAAAGCTTGCAGGTACTGTAACAGGCGCACTTTCAGGTCTTGTTTTCGAATGGATTAACTATGAAGCGCTCGTTGACGAAGCAGGTAACGCCATTCCTAACAAAGAACCGGGTATAATGCGCGGTATATGGATAGTGTTCTGTATTCTTCCTGCCTTGGCAAGAGGTCTTTACGGTATATCCTTCTTCCTTTATCCCATTCACGGTGAGCTTCAGCAGAGAATGCTCGTCGAGCTTACTGATAAAAGAGCTAACACACTTATCGAAAAATAATATTTTAGCCTGTGCATATCTGTGCAGGCTTTTTTGTATACGGTAAAAGCACGGTAATATTGACATTCACTGTGCTTTGAAGGTATAATATGCAACAGGGTGATAATATGAAACGGATTAAAAGCGTCTTTTCATTTTTATTTTTATCTTTTATTTTTATTTTTGTTACAGCTGCTATTTTCGGCGCTGCAGACCATGAGCATAAATATACAGAGCTTTACACTGTGAAGCCTGTCTGCACTGAAAAGGGTTATACTGTTTTCAGCTGTGTCTGCGGTGATTCCTATGAGGGCAACCTTACGGATGAGCTCGGTCACGATTTCAGCAGTGAAGTAATTTATTATAAAAAAGCAACCTGTCTCGAAAAAGGCGAAGCCGGAAGATATTGCAAGCGCTGTTATGCCAAAAGTGATATAACATATTATGATAAAACTCCCCACAAGCCGGTTGAAGTAATGGTAAAGGCTACATCGAAAAAAGACGGAGAAGCCCGTAAGGAGTGCAGTGTTTGTAAAAAGCTTTACAGCAGAGAGACAATCAGTAAAATTGCTTCCGTGAAGCTTGAAAGTAAGACATATACTTATGACGGAAAGGTGAAAACTCCGTCTGTGGCTGTTAAGGATTCAAAGGGTAATAAGCTGAAAAACAAAAGAGATTACACTGTTAAATATCAGAAAGGCAGAAAGAAAACGGGGACATACAGTGTAAAAATAACCTTTAAGGGTAATTATGAGGGCGAAAAGACTCTGTATTTTAAAATAAGACCCGTTGTTGTCAGAAATCTTTCAGCTACGCCGTCGATTTCTTCCGTTTATTTGTCATGGGATAAATCAAAGGGAGCTGACGGCTATGAAATTTATCTTAAAACAGACAAGCTGAAGCTCGTCAAGGATACGGATAAGCTTTATTACAGAGTTAACAAGATTAACGGCAAAAAGCTAAAAAGCGGTACGGATTATACTTTCTTAGTAAAAAGCTATAAGAAAGCAGGGGACAAAAAATTATACTCTGCATCAAAGAAAATCAAAGTCACCACCAAGCCGCAAAAATGCCGCATAAAGAAAGTCAGCACATCCTCGGGAGGTATCACAGTTTCTGCGGTTAAGCAGAATTGTCATGGCTATGAGTTTCTTTTAAGCACCAATAAAAGCTTCAGCAATCCTGTATCTGTCAGATTAAAGGGTAAAAGTAAACGCTCTTATACCTTCAAAAATACTATTAAAGGTAAAACATATTATGTCAAAGTCAGAGCTTACATAACCTCAGGCGGAGAAAGCTATAAGGGCTATTACAGTGAGATTAAGAAAATCAAAGGTTAAGGTGCTGTTGCACTAAGTGCAGACCAAAAAGCAAAACAAAAGCAGGTGTGTTTAAGTTGCTTCTGACTTAAAACACATCTGTTTTAAGTTTATAGGGAATAATACGGTGTTGCATATAATAAATTTTGCTTTTTCAGACGTTTTTTCATCCTCTCGGAGTATAATCATAGGCCTTTGGATGAAAAAACGTCTTCTGCATCTTACTGCGACAGCACCTTTATATTTGTGTTTAGGCAGAAAAAGGCAAAACAATAATAAAAATAAGAGAAAAAATAATTAATTTTATAAATTAATGTTGATTTAATTATTCAGATTTATTATAATGTTAATTATGTATGGACAAATTTAATCTACTTCATATAAATTCTCTGAACGGAGGAATATCTTTAATGGATAACAGTAAAGAAAGAAGATCTGCGTCAAAGACACAGGGCGCTGTCAGAACTTCACCTCAGAAGGCTAAAAAAGCAAAAAAGAAGAAAAAGAAGCATTCTGCCCTTTATACGGTTTTTCTGTTCTGCTTCTGTATTTTCGTAGCAGGTATGCTCACAGTTATGATTGTCGGCGGTTCAGTCGCTTCCTATATGGATAACTTCGTTAACGGAGATATTGCCGTTAATCTCGAGAATTATAAGGATTCACAGAATCAGACATCCATAATGTATGCTTACGATGAAGATGAAAAGCTTGTAGAGCTTACTCGTCTTCACGGTGAAGAAAACCGTATATGGGTTGACTATGAGGATATGCCCGAAAATCTTCTCTGGGCTTTTATATGTCTGGAGGATTTCCGTTTCTATAATCATAACGGTGTGGACTGGATAAGAACAATAGCTGTTATTATCAAGCCTGAATATGAGGGACAGGGTGCTTCCACCATAACTCAGCAGCTAATCAAAAACCTTACTGATGAAAATTCAGCTACTTATTTCAGAAAGTTCCACGAAATTACCAGAGCGCTTAATCTGGAAAAGAATTATTCTAAGAAGGATATTATCGAAGCATATCTTAATACCGTTGCTCTCGGTGCGGGCTGTTACGGTGTAAAAACGGCTGCCGAAACCTATTTCGGTAAAGAGGTAAGCGATCTTAATCTCGCCGAATGTGCTATGCTTGCAGGTATTACCAAAGCACCGTACACCACTAATCCTTATGTAAATATGGAGAAATGCAAGGAAAGACAGAAGCGTTGCCTTAAGGCTATGGTTGAAGAGGAGAAGATTACCCAGGAGCAGGCTGACAAGGCTTACGCCAAAAAGGTTAAAATCAAAAGTAAAAGTTCAGCTTCGGAAAATAATGAAACTACAGATAAATCCGAAATTATGTCCTGGTATGAGGAATATGTAGTACAGCAGGTTATTGCTGATCTTCAGGAAAAATATGAGTACGATTATAATGAAGCTCAGAGAATGATTTATTACGGAGGTCTTAAAATTTATGCCGCAGTAGACCTTCGCGTTCAGAGCATTATGGAAAAATCCTTTGAGACCCGCGGAGGCTTCCCTCGTTCACATTATGACTCACGCGGCGAGCTTCCCGAAGCATCGATGGTTGTAATGGACTATGAGGGCAGAATCGTAGGTATAGTAGGCGGTACAGGTAAGAAGACGGCTAACCGCGCATATAACCGTGCTACTGACAGCCGTGCAAAAAGACAGCCCGGTTCATCAATCAAGCCTCTTTCCGTATACGCTCCTGCAGTAGATATGGGTCGCGTTACCTCTCAGTCGGTTATTCTCGAGGAGGCTATAATGCTTAAGGGCGAAAAGTGGCCCCGTAACTTCAACGGTGACCATGGCTCGGGTGAATATGTAACCGTAGAGAATGCTCTTGCGCGCTCGCTCAACACCGTTCCCGTCCGTATTCTCAGTGAAATGATAGGTGTAGAAAACAGCTTAAGATACTGTAACGAGGCCTTCCACTTAAACCTCAGTGAGGGTGATAAGGATCTCAGTCCTCTCGGTGTTGGCGGTACACAGACAGGTGTTACTACTCTCGAAATGGCTGCGGCATTCGCAACCTTCGGCAACGGAGGCAGATATTACGAGCCCTACAGCTATTACAAGGTAACAGACAGAAACGGTAATGTTCTTCTCGATAATACAGATAACAAGCCTCAGCAGGCTATATCCCGAAATACAGCCTATGAGCTTCTTACGATGATGACTAAGGCCGTAACCGAAGGCTACGGTACAGCTTACGGCTCTAAAATCAGCGGCTTCCAGACCTTCGCAAAAACAGGTACCACCTCTGATAACTGCGATAAATGGTACTGCGGCGGTACTCCTCAGTATGTAACTGCTGTATGGTATGGCTTCGACTACCGTGCCGACCTCCGTACAGGCTCATCTAACCCGTCAAAGACTATTTTCAGGCATATATTCAGTCAGATTCATTCGGGCCTTTCCGGAAAAACCTTCAGTCAGGTAAGGGAAGCTGTCGATAATAAGCTGGCGGATGTAGAGCAGTAAGGAGAAGCTATGGTTATTCTTTCGGTCGATTACGGCGATGTGAGAACAGGTATAGCCGTATGTGATAAAATGGAAATATTGGCCTCTCCCGTTACGGTAATAACCCAGTCTTATGAGCCTAAGCTCATTGCCGAGATTGAAAAGATTATAAGTAAATATAAGCCTGAGCTTATTGTAGTAGGTCTTCCTAAAAATATGGACGGCTCAAGCGGAGAAAGAGCAGAAAAGTGTAAAATTTTCGCTGACAGGCTTTCCGAGAAAACAGGCATAAAGACCTGTATGGTAGATGAAAGGCTTACTACCGTATCGGCACATAAGGCACTTAATGCTACGAATGTAAGAGGCAATAAAAGAAAAGAGGTAGTTGATGCAGTTTCGGCTGTTATGATTCTGGAAAGCTATCTTGCTTCGAAATAAAAAAGACGCAGGGACAGTTGTGCGCATTTCCTATGAAGTGTCGTTCTTCTGTTCCTCTTACTTTTTTGAAAATAAATCCTTTGTCCCCATAATGAGAAGAAACACTCCGAAAACACTTCTAAGATATTCAGCAGAAATAAGATTTACTATACCGTATCCTATTGCTACGCCTAATAAACCGAATGGTATGAAGGATTTCAGCATTTTTTTATCGATAAGGTTTTGACTTTTATATTTAAATACAGAATAAACAGCGCAGGGAATAAAGAAAAACAGATTAATTCCCTGTGCTTCCTTTTGTCCGATACTCATAAAGGAAGTAAGAAATATTATAAGGACAGACCCTCCGCCGAAGCCCATTGAGCAGAGCAGTCCCGAAATAAAGGATGCAGCGACAGTAAATAAATTCATAAAATCACCCGAAAAGCATACGTATTCCCGACCATATCATAAACAGAGCAAAGATTTTTTTAAGAAGCTTGTTTTTCATTTTTTCTGTTAATTTAACGCCTGTTACAGCACCGAAAAAACCGAAAGGAATATATATTAAAGCGTCGCCGGGAGAATAAAAACCCTTGAAGGCATAAATAACGGCACTGATTACGGTGAGAGGGAGAATCAGAGCAAGGGTTGTGGCTTGCGCTTTTTTTTGATTGAGACCGAATTTTTTCATAGCCGGAACACTTATCATTCCGCCTCCGGCTCCGATGGCTGAGTTAATAATTCCTGTAAGCACGGCATAAAGATAGATATATATTTTCATTTTATCACTCTTAAAATTTTGATTTTTGTAGTATTTTTTCGAAAAATGACTAAAAATATGTATAAAGAACTGAAAAATCGAATATTTTGTTTCTGTAAACACTTGTAAATATAGTTTTTTAGTGATATAATCTCTTTATAAATCTTAGGAGGATTAATTATGGTTTGTAAATTTTGTGGCAATGTAATTGACGACAATTCAGATTTTTGCTTTATCTGCGGTCAGAAAAATCCCGCAGAAGAAACTCCTGCTCCCGTAGAGGAGAAGAACGATATTTTCTCACAGGCTCCCGTAGCTGAAGAGGTTGCTCCTCAGGCTCCTGCTTTTGTTGCTCAGCAGACAGTACCCGTAGCTCCCGAGGCTCCCGTATATGACGAAGCTGCAGCTCCCATCTATGCTCAGTCTGCACCTATCTATGCTCAGTCAGCTCCCGTATATGCACAGCAGGCTATTATCCAGCAGGTTGCTCCCGCACAGATCGTTAAAACAAAGACAAGCGATTCCAGTGTTGCTTCTAAGGGTAAAAAGTTCTTCGCAGCACTTCTTTCTGCACTCTTTATTTTACAGTTTATCCCCTGGATGTGGTACAGCAAGGCTAAAAAGGACGGCTATGAGCAAAAGTCTATCGACCTTCTTAACTCCATTATGATCGGTCTTTGCATCTTTATGGCAGCTCTCGGCTTATTCTTCATAAAGAGTTTTATGCTTTGATTTTAAAGTCAATTTCCCTCCTCGTTGCAGGAGGGATTTTTTTCTTATAAAACCTTATGACATATAGTGTAGCTTCTCTGCATAGTATTTCAATGAAGAATTATTGAAAAGAGGATTTGCAGATGACGAACACAAGTATTTATGAATCCATAGCGAAAAGAACGGGCGGAGATATTTACATAGGTGTGGTAGGTCCTGTGCGTACAGGTAAGTCTACCTTTATAAAAGGCTTTATGGATGAGTTCGTTTTGCCCAATATAGAAGATGATGCTAAAAAAGAAAGAGCTATGGATGAGCTTCCGCAGTCTTCATCGGGAAGAACTATTATGACTACTGAGCCGAAATTCATCCCCGAGGAAGCGGCACAGGTGAAGCTCGGAGATTCAATGAAGCTTAAGGTGAGAATGATCGACTGTGTGGGTTATGTGGTCCCTTCGTCACTCGGTTACATCGAAAATGAGATGCCCAGGATGGTAAAAACTCCTTGGTTTGAGGAAGAGATACCGTTTAATATGGCTGCTGAGGTAGGCACAAATAAGGTGATTACCGAGCATTCTACGGTAGGTCTTGTAGTTACCACAGACGGAAGCATAAGTGATATTCCGAGAGACGAGTATGCTGCCGCAGAGGAAAGAGTAATAAGTGAGCTTAAAAGTATAGATAAGCCTTTTATTATAGTTCTTAACAGCAGGAATCCCGAATCACAGGAATGTAAAGAGCTTGCAAAAGAGCTCAGAAAAAAATATTCAGCGAGTGTAGTTCCTGTTAACTGTCTGAAAATGACCGGTGAGGAGATAAATAAAATCTTTACCGAGCTTCTTTATGAATTTCCCATCAAGGAAATGCTTATTGATTTTCCGCGCTGGATTACAGGACTGGAAAGGGAGCACGACATCAGAAAGAAAATGTACGCATCTGTTTCGGCTTCTGCCGGAATCGTAAAAAAAGTAAAGGATTCCGATGCATTCGGAAAAGAGATGATGAAAGCATCTTTCGTTACTGACTGCCGTGTGTGCGGTATCGAGCTGTCTACCGGTTCGGTGCGGATAAAAATCGAAATATCTCCCGAGTTGTTTTATAAGGTGCTAAGTGAAAAGACAGGTCTTGACATAAAAAATGAACAGCAACTGATGAGTTCGCTTTTAGAGCTTTCGTCGGTAAAAAAGGACTGGGAAAGATTTCGTGTGGCTTTGGATGAGGTGGAGGCTACAGGCTACGGTATAGTTATGCCGACCATGAGCGAGCTTTCTTTGGAAGATCCCGAAATAATGAAGCAGGGCGGAAGATACGGAGTAAGGCTTAAGGCTTCCGCACCGTCTATTCACATGCTCAAAGCAAACATAAACACAGAGGTAGCACCTATTGTAGGAACAGAAAGTCAGTCAGAGGAGCTTATTATGTATCTTCTTAAGGAATTTGAGGAGGATCCGTCGAAAATCTGGCAGTCGAACATTTTCGGTAAAACTCTGGACAGTCTGGTTAACGAAGGTCTTCATAATAAGCTTTACCGAATGCCTGCCGATGCTCGCATAAAGCTTCAGGAAACTCTCGAAAGAGTGATAAATGAAGGTTGTAGCGGACTTATATGTATTATACTTTAACTTTTCAACCCGTCGGTTTTCGACGGGTTTTTCTATTGACAAATTAATATTTATATTATATAATTTAGATCGAACAAATGTTCTGTTGTGAGGCGGATATGGATGGAAAGAGTGATAATACATTCGGATATGAACTCCTGCTATGCTTCCATAGAGTGCAGTCTTAATCCCGAGCTTAAGGGAAAGGCTGTAGCTGTAGGCGGAAGTGTAGAGGACAGGCACGGGATAATTCTCGCTAAAACCGAGCAGGCTAAAGCCTTCGGAGTAAAGACTGGTGAGCCTATATGGCAGGCGAAGAATAAATGCGCTGATCTTATCGTGGTCAGACCTCATTTCGAAAGCTACCTTAAATATTTTTCTCTCGCTCATGATATATATGCCCGTTATACGGATAAAATAGAGCCTATGGGATTAGATGAAGCCTGGTGCGACCTTACAGGAAGCCTTACACTTTTCGGCTCAGCAGAAAGAATAGTCGATGAAATACGCGAAAGCTTCAAAAAGGAGCTCGGACTTACCGTTTCGATAGGTATATCTTATAATAAAATTTTCGCTAAACTCGGAAGTGATCTTGCCTCAAATGACAGCGTATATAAAATCTCGAGGGATGATTTCCGCGAAAAGGTCTGGCCGTTATCTGCAGGAGATATGATGGGGGTAGGAAGAAGAACGGCGGCGAGGCTCGCATCCTACGGCATAAAAACCATAGGTGATATTGCTTCGACGGCTCCTGAATGGCTAAGCAAGGTTTTCGGTGTGGCCGGAAGAGAAATGTGGATTTTCGCAAACGGTATGGATTCTTCGAGAGTGATGCCTGATGGCTACAGTCCGCCTGTAAAAAGTATAGGACACGGTATAACCTGTACGGCAGATCTCGTAAATACGGATGAGGTGTGGAAGGTTTTTCTTGCACTCAGCCAGGATGTTTCAAAAAGGCTCCGTAAGGCCTCTTTAGCTGCTTCGTCGGTACAGATCGCAGTAAAAGATAATAAGCTTGTTACGAGGCAATTTCAGTGTGATTTACCCTATCTTACTCAGTCTGCTACAGAGATAGCCGACACGGCAGTAAAGCTTTTTATGAAGAATTATAACTGGAATTATGATGTTCGGGCAGTAAGTGTCAGAGCTATTAATCTTAAGGACGAAAACGCTCCTGAGCAATTAAGTCTTTATACAGATTACCGAAAGCATGAGAGACAGAAAAAAATAGATGATACGGTTATGGATTTAAGACGGCGCTTTGGTGAAAAATCTATTTTCAATTGCTGTCTTTTAACTGAAAATAAAATTCCCGGTCATAATAAGGATAAAATACCTTTGCCTAAAAGGATGTACAGATAGAAGGGGATAATATGTGCAGTAAAAAGGTTTATGTGGATGTGGTTGCCCGTATAGACAGTGACGGGACAGTCACTCCTCTTACGGTTATATGGGAAAACGGTAAAAAATTTGAAATCGACAGGGTCTACAGCGTTCAGAGAGCTTATGCTACCAAGGTGGGCGGTACGGGAATAAGATACGAAATTTCTGTTTACGGGAAAAGAACCTACCTTTTTGAGGATGAGGGAAAATGGTTTGTTGAGGCTAAGACTTGATTTTTTCGTAAAAATAGTGTAAATTATAACTGTTGTGTTTATTTTTAGAAAGTTATACAATATTTGGTGTATAATTCAGAGTTTCAGATGAAAGGATTAAGATAAATAATGGCTAAAAAATCCGATTATTCAAATGACGACATTTTAATGCTTGAGGGTGCCGACAGAGTAAGAAAGAGACCTGCGGTTATTTTCGGCTCTAACGGTATAGCCGGCTGTGAGCACTCTATTTTTGAAATTCTGTCGAACTCCATTGACGAGGCGAGAGAAGGTCACGGTGACAAAATTATCGTTACAAAATTTTCTGACGGCTCTGTCGAGGTACAGGACTTCGGCCGAGGTATCCCCGTAGGCTATAACGAAAAGTATGACCGCTATAACTGGGAGCTTGTTTTCTGCGAGCTTTATGCCGGAGGTAAATACAAAACCAATTCCGGCGGCAGCTACGAATATTCTCTCGGTCTTAACGGTCTCGGTCTTTGTGCCACTCAGTTTGCCAGCGAATATATGGAAGCAGAAATCAAAAGCGGCGGTGAAAGACACACTCTCCGTTTCGAAAAGGGTAATAACATCGGCGGCCTCGTAAGTGAGCCTTATTCTAAAAAGGACACGGGTACCCGTATTAAGTGGAAGCCCGACACTGAGGTTTTCACTGACATAGATGTCTCCCTTGAATATTTTCAGCAGGTAATGCAGAGACAGGCTATCGTTAATCCTAAGGTCAGATTCGAGCTTAAAAATCAGATTAAGGGCGGCTTCGAAACCTTCTCTTACTATTATGAAAACGGTATAAGCGATTATGTCAAAGAAATAGCAGGGGAGGATGCCATTTCCTCCGTGCAGTTCTGGCAGGCCGACAGACAGGGCAAGGACAGAGAGGATTTACCCGAATATAAGGTTAAGCTCAATGTCGCACTTACATTCTCAAATAAAAAACAGCTTATCGAATACTACCATAACTCAAGCTTTCTTGAGTTCGGCGGCTCACCCGACAAGGCCGTAACCAATGCTCTCGTAGCACAGATAGACGCCTATCTTAAGCAGACGGGCAAATATTCAAAGAGCGACAGCAAGATAAAATTCCAGGATATTTCCGACTGTCTTATTCTCGTTTCCTCTTCCTTCTCTACAGAAACCTCTTATCTCAATCAGACTAAGAAGGCTATCACAAATAAGTTCATTCAGGAGGCTATGACGGAATTCCTCCGCCATCAGATAGAGGTTTACTTTATCGAGAATAAGCTTGAGGCAGACAAGATTGCCGACCAGGTGCTTATAAATATGAGAAGCCGTGTAAAGGCTGAAGCGGCGAGAATAAATATAAAAAAGACTCTGGCAACCTCTAACGATATGGCAAACCGTGTGCAGAAATTCGTTGACTGCCGAAGCAAGGATATAGACAAAAGAGAGCTCTTTATAGTGGAGGGTGACTCTGCTCTCGGTGCCTGTAAGCAGGCCAGAGATTCGGAGTTTCAGGCTATTATTCCCGTAAGAGGTAAAATTCTTAACTGTCTTAAATCCGAATATGACAAGATTTTCAAAAGTGAAATCATTACCGACCTTCTTAAGGTTTTAGGCTGCGGTGTGGAGGTTCACTCCAAGGCGATGAAAAATATGTCTACCTTCAGCCTGGATAATCTTCGCTGGAGCAAAATCATCATTTGTACCGACGCCGACGTGGACGGCTATCAGATACGAACACTCATTCTCACGATGATTTACCGTCTCGTTCCCACTCTTATCAAAGAGGGAAAGGTCTTTATCGCGGAATCACCTCTTTACGAGATTACCTGCGGTAATGAGACATGGTTCGCTTACACAGAAAAAGAAAAATCCGATGCCATCGAGGAAATCGGAAACCGTAAGTACACCATTCAGCGTTCAAAGGGTCTCGGTGAAAACGATGCGGATATGATGAATCTTACTACTATGAATCCGAACACACGCAGACTTATAAAAATTGATCCCACCGATGCGGCGCTTACAGCAGAAAAATTTGATCTTCTTTTGGGTGATAACCTTACAGGCAGAAAAGATTATATTGCTAATTACGGACATCTTTACATTGATATGACCGATGTCAGCTGATGATAGTGAGGTAAAGAAATGGCACGAAAAAAAGTAACTAAAAACCAGGACGACGGTGATCTTCTCAAAAATACCCACATAGCAAATGCTGGTGAAATGATTGAGCAGCATATCACAGATACTCTTGAAATTAACTATATGCCCTATGCTATGAGTGTTATTCTTTCAAGAGCTATTCCCGAAATCGACGGCTTCAAGCCTTCTCACAGAAAGCTTCTTTACACTATGTATAAGATGGGGCTTCTCACAGGCGGCAGAACAAAATCTGCAAACATCGTAGGTCAGACTATGCGTCTTAATCCTCACGGCGATGCTGCTATTTATGAAACTATGGTACGTTTATCGAGGGGTAATGAGGCTCTTCTTAATCCCTTCGTAGACTCTAAGGGTAACTTCGGTAAGGCATATTCCCGTGATATGCACTATGCTGCTGCCCGTTATACTGAGGCAAAGCTCGACGGAATCTGTAACGAGCTGTTCCGTGAAATTGACAAGGATACTATCGATTTCGTAGACAACTATGACAGCACCATGAAGGAGCCTACACTTCTTCCCGTAACCTTCCCGTCTATTTTAGCCAATACCAATCTCGGTATTGCCGTAGGTATGGCTTCGTCTATCTGCTCCTTTAACCTTAAGGAACTTTGTGAGACTACCATCGAGCTCATAAAAAATCTCGAGCATAACTGTATAGAGACTATGCCTGCTCCCGATTTCGTCGGTGGCGGCACTATCGTATATAACCGTGAGGAAATGGAGGAGATTTACCGTACGGGACGTGGCGGCATAAAGGTGCGTGCGAAGTATGTCTATGACAAAGAGTTCAACTGTATCGATATCAAGGAGATTCCTCCTACGACTACAGCCGAAGCTATTATCGATAAAATAATCGAAAGAGTTAAGGCAGGCTCTATAAAGGAAATTACCGATGTCCGTGATGAAACTGACAAAAACGGTCTGAAAATTACTATTGACCTTAAGCGTGGCACAGATGCTGACAAGCTTATGCAGAAGCTTTACAAGCTTACACCTTTAGAGGATTCCTTCTCCTGCAATTTCAATGTTCTCGTAGACGGATATCCGAGAGTTATGGGCGTAAAGGACATTCTTATCGAGTGGATACGCTTCAGAGGCAGATGTGTGAGAAGAAGAGTTATGTTTGACCTTAATAAGGCTGAGGCAAGGCTTCATCTTTTAAGAGGTCTCGAAAAAATTCTTCTCGACATAGATAAGGCTATTGCCATCATCAGAAAGACTGAGGAGGAGGCAGAGGTTGTTCCTAATCTTATGATAGGCTTCGGCATCGACGAAATTCAGGCTGAATATGTAGCCGAAATCAAGCTCCGTCATCTTAACAGAGAGTATATTCTTAAGCGTCTTAAGGATATAGAAAATCTCGAAAGCACTATCAAGGATATGAAGGAAATTCTTGATTCCAAGGCAAAAATTAAAAAGATTATTATAGCTGAGTTGAGCGATGTTATTAAAAAATACAGCAAGGAAAGAAAGACTGACCTTTACTATGTAACGGATGAGGACAGCAGTGAATATGTGGAAGAAATTCCCGATTATGCCGTAAATCTCTTCCTTACCAAGGGCGGTTATTTCAAAAAAATCACACCTCTGTCGCTTCGTATGGGCGGTGAGCATAAGTTCAAGGAAAACGATGAAATTTTCCAGAGCTTTGAAACAACGAATAATAATGACATTCTTTTCTTTACGGATAAGTGTCAGGTTTATAAGGCAAAGGTTTCCGATTTTGCTGACTCAAAGGCAAGCGTTTTAGGTGAATATATTCCCTCAAAGCTCGAGATGGAGGAGGGCGAAAATGTAATCTTTATGGTGGTTACTAACGATTATAAGGGCTATATGATGTTCTTCTTTGATAACGGAAAAACAGCAAAGGTTACTCTTTCGTCCTATGCCACTAAAACAAACAGAAAGAAGCTTATCAAAGCCTACAGCGACAAATCACCCCTGGCTGCGATTATGTATCTTTCCGAGGATAAGGAAATTGTTCTCGAAACTACGGGCGGAAGATGTCTTCTTATCGATACCTCCGTTATCTCTCCGAAAGCAATGAAGGATACCCAGGGTGTTGGCTGTATTACTCTTAAGAAAAATCAGAAGCTTTCACTGGTCCGTGATTATGTGCAGGGAGAATTTGTGAAGCCCTCAAGATATAAGGCTAAGAATCTTCCCTCGGCAGGCGCTGTAATCAGTAACGAGGATGTTATGAAAAAGAACAATATTACTTTTGAAGGCTTCGAATAATAACAACTCAGAATATAATTTGTAACTCTCCGATTTTTACGAGTCGGAGAGTTATTTTTGCACACTTGTGTTGCAATATTAACAGCTTGTTAATATTTATGCTATATAAATATTTATTTTAATAGTATAATTATTGAAGATGATTAAAAATACGGAGAGTTATAAAATGGCGAATGAGTTAGTTACGGTAAGAAAGCTTATCGAAAATTCAGTTGAAAGGTACGGTAATAAGGATTTCTGCAGATATATACAAAAGGGTGAAATCAAGGTTAAAAGCTACAGGCAGTTCCTTGATGATTGCTTATCTGTATGCAGATATATAAACAGTATCGCTTCTGAAAAGATGAATATCGCTTTCATAGGAAAAACAAGCTATGAATATGTGACGAGTCTTACGGGAATGATTTTCAGCGGAAATACCGTAGTACCCTTTTCGCCTGATATAACGCCGGAGGAGGCTGCACGGTTATTTGATGATGCTGATATCCGGATGCTCTTCTGCGAGGATGAATTTATCGGTAAGGCGAAAGAAATATCCGATCTTTACGGCGGTATAAAGGAAACGGTATCCTTAGGTGATGCTGAATGGTTTGACGGAATTTTTAAAAAATATTCTGATATAAGCTATGAATATCTTTCTGAGAAAGACTGTAAACCTGATGACTGTGCGTTGATTATTTACACCTCAGGCACTACGGGAAAGAGAAAGGGTGTTATGCTTTCAAACAGAAATCTTGCTGCTAATTCTTCTTACGAAGCCTACAGTATGGATAATGACGATGTCAGCTTTTCTGTTCTGCCTATGCACCATGTTTTTTGTTACGCATGTGATGTGCTGAAAACAGTATATGACGGCGGTACACTCTGTCTCAACGGTGAAATGGTTAATCTATATAAAAATATTCTTATCTTTGAGCCTACGATAATGCGCATAGTTCCGTCTCTTTGCAAATCAATACTGACTAAAATAAAAATAAGTGAAAAGCGACATCCCGAGCTTTCTAAAAGACAGGCGGCAGAGTTGGTTGTGGGTAAAAATTTCAGAAGAATGATTGCCGGAAGTGCCTTTCTCAGCGGAGCCGTCATAGATGATTTCGAAAAATACGGGATTATAGCCAGGCAGGGCTACGGAATGAGTGAATGTAGTCCTCGTATCACTACATCGGATTTTTCCGATAATATGAAATATTCAAACGGTGTTCTTCTCGGTACTGACGATGTTCGCGTCGTTGACGGTGAAATACAGGTAAAAGGCCCCAGCGTAATGCTCGGTTATTATAAGAGACCCGATGAAACTGCGGAAGCATTTACCGTAGACGGATACTTACGGACAGGGGACCTGGGTTACATAAAGGGCAGACACGTTTTTCTGACAGGAAGAAAGAAAAATTTGGTTATCCTTTCTAACGGCGAAAATATTTCTCCTGAGGAAATCGAAAATAAATTTGCCGATGAAGCGATTGTCAAGGATGTTATCGTCAAGGCAGAAGGTGACAGTCTCGTAGCAGAAATTTATCCCGACTGCCTCTATGCGAAAAGCGTAGGCATAAAGGATATTGATGCCGTTCTTTCCGATATTATTGACAGTGTCAACGGCAGACTTAGTTCTGACAGACAGATACATTATTACATAATTCGGGAAACACCTTTCTTACGGACATCTACAGGAAAAATAATCAGAGAAAACTTCTATTATAAGGAGAATTGATATGGTGGAAATAAACTTAGCTGACGGTACATCAGTAAAAGCATATCCTATTTCAGCCTCTCAGCAGATGATGTATCTTATGTCCTTGAAATACGGCTCGGGCTACCCTGTAAACAATATAGGTATGGGGTACTACTGGAAGGGTGAAATGGACAAGGATATAATGAAAGAGGCTGTTTATGAAGCTGTTTCACGCTGTGATACGATGAGATTAAGATTTACTATGGGAAAAAAGCTTAAGCTTTTACAGTATGTCACGGAAAAAAGTGAGCTTAAGGTCGAAGAATGGAATTACACTCATCTAACCGTCGAAAAGGCGCAAGGACAGCTTACGGCTTTTTCCAGGACGAATATTCCTATGTTTAACTGCGAGCTTCATCGGATAGCTCTGATTGATTTCGCCGAAGGATACACGGGTATTTTTATGAGAATACATCACCTTGCTATGGATGCTTATTCTCTGAAGATATTTCTTAACGATATTTTCGAAATTTATCTTCACAAGACAAAGGGTACACCTTATCCGAAGCCTATGCGGCCTTATATTCCTGCTTTGGAAAAAGATCTGTCTTATGAAACGAGTGAGCATAATAAAATCGACAGAGAATATTGGTTTGATTCTCTCGCCAAATACTCTGAACCGATTTTTACTGATTTTATGCTCGAGAATCGCCTTAAGGCACAGCAACAGAAAAATCCTTCACAAAGATACGCTGACATTCATTCGGGACTTCCCGATGCTTCAGCTGTTAAATTCAGTATGAGTGCAGAGAGAAGTGAAGCATTTCTCGAAATGTGTTCTAAAAACGATCTTTCTGTTTTTTCTGCTGTATCTATGGCAGTACGCACGGGTCTTTCCTGCTTAAATGATAATCAGCAGGATGTTTCGTTCAAGATGATAATTAACTGCAGAGGAACTGTTGAAGAGAAAAAATCGGGCGGCCTAAGAATTAATTTTCTTCCGATGCGAAGTATAATTACGCCTGACGAAAGCTTTAAGGAAGGCGTGAATAAAATTTCTGAGATACAGAGTGAAATGTATCTCCATTCGAAGCTCGCCTTTCTGGATGTTCTGAAAGAAAGACATAAATCTATGCCGAAAAAGGCTAAATTCGACTCTACCTATGACAGCTTCGGTCTTTCTTATCAGCCGCCTTTAAAGATTACAGCTATAGCTTCTGAAGCGGAAAGCACCGTCAAAAGCATCTGGTACAACAACGGTGCGACTATGATACCTCTGTATGTCACGGTATTACACAGAGCTTATGACGGCGGTCTTGATTTTATCTTTGAGTACAGAAAAGAGCCCGAATGTGAATATGACCTTCGCATTCTTTATTCAAAGATAGAAAAGATTATGATTATCGGTACGGAAAATCCCGATATAACTGTAGGAGAGATTTTAAACAATATATCATTAACTGATGAAGAAAGGCGGGGAAAACCTGAATGTGTACAATCGAAAAATTTACTGAAATCCTTGAAAACTTCGTGGAAGCTGACGAAATCAAGAGCGAAGACAATTTTAAGCTTGATCTCGGCATGAGTTCATTCGATACGGTTTGTCTTGTTTCTGAAATGAACGCAGGATTCGGCATAGAGGTCAAGCCTACTGATTTCATAAAATACAAAACAGTAGGGGAAATGTTTGAATACATAAGCAAGCTTAAATAATTAAAAAACAACCGACAGCAGAGAAATTAAAATCTCGACTGTCGGTTTTTACTTTAGGCTTGACTCGTCGCACTAGGGTGACGAGTATAATCCGAACCCGCCCAAAAGCGTGAATTTTCGCAGCTTTTCGGCATTTCGGTTTTGAAAGGCGTCAGCCTGTCGGCACCCTCAATATCCAACAATCCTGCAAAAATTCGCACTTTTGGGTCTGCGATTTTTTGCGGAGCGGATTTTTGGCAAGACAAGGCACAAAACGCAGTAAATCCTATCGGATTTACGAGTATTTTAACGAAGTGTTGGCGGAAATCCGCCCGTAAAAAA
>JAFXDE010000007.1 GCA_017516315.1 Clostridia bacterium
CTTTTAGGTAATTCCCTCTGTTAGAGGGAGTGTCACGGAGTGACGAGGGAGTGCCCGTTCTCGGAGAGAAAAATGTCTGCAAAGCAGACAAAAGGGTTCCCGTTTCTGGAAGAAAAGCTGTCACGCAGTGACTGAGAGGTCAGCGCTTCGGTGACGATGCGGCTCGAGCGGATGCCGACTAAAAGTTTCATTGAAACAAAAACAATTGACAACCACGGTGCAGTAAAGCAGGGTCATCCCGCCTACAGTTTATATTCAGTTTACCGTAGAAATATGGATGGCGGGGACGCAATCCACTACATTTCTCAGCTCTCACATTAATCAAGTCCGAAATTATGAATAAGTCCCTCTCTGTTTCTCCAGTCCTCCTTCACCTTTACCCAGCATTGGAGATTGATTCTGCAGCCGAAGAATTTTTCCATATCCTGTCTGGCATAGGTGGAGATTCGCTTGAGTGTGGCACCCTTTTTACCGATGATGATGCCCTTATGGCTTTCCTTTTCGCAGTAAACGGTGGCTTCGACATCCATAAGGTCAGTATCTGAGCGCTCGCGCATCTTTTCGATGGAAACAGCTACACCGTGGGGAATTTCCTTGTCTAAAAGACGGAGCATCTTTTCTCTGATGATTTCAGAGGCAAGAACTCTCTCCGGCTGGTCCGTAAGAGTGTCCTCGGGGAAGAAATGCTCCGAGGGGAAGGCTAATTTTTCGAGCTCCATCTGAAGCTCGTCTATGCCGTCATTTTTCGCCGCGGAGACGGGAACGATGGCTTCGAAGTTATATTCAGATGCCATCTGCATAATTTTCGGCATTATATCCTCTTTGTTTTCGATGGTATCGATTTTATTGATGGCGAGGACCACGGGCATTTTCTGCTGACGGAACTTTTCTAAAAGCTCCTTTTCGCTGTCCTTGATGTCTTCGGTACATTCCACTACGAAAAGACAGGCATCCACACCCGAAATACTGTCACCGACAGCCTTTATCATCTTTTCGCCGAGCTTAGTCTTAGGACGGTGAAAGCCGGGAGTGTCCGTGAAAACGAGCTGTGTTTCGCCCTCGGTAAGAACACCCATAATACGGGTACGGGTGGTCTGAGGCTTATCGGAAACGATAGCGATTTTCTGACCGAGCATACGGTTGAGGATAGAGGATTTTCCTACATTCGGTCTGCCTACTATAGCGATAAAAGCGGTTTTAGTCATAATTTATTCCTTTCAATATGCGCCCTCGGGGCTGTAAATGATGAAATCTGTGTAGCCTGCCTTTTGCATCCTGCGGATAAGGGAGGCTGAATATTCGGCTTCGTCTACGGTGAAGACGGTTCTCTTTTCGCCCGAGGCATTTTTAAGTGAGGAGAAAAGAGAGAGGAAGGATGAATAGTCGGTTTTTTTGTCTACGGTGATGCTTTCGGGTCTTTCGGCTGTGTTTGCGGAGAAGCCGTCGGCAGCACAGCTGAGCATAGAGCCGAAATAAAGCTCGTTGTTCACCTCGAGAATATCATTTGCGCTGTGGCCTAAAAGGAGTATATGCTCCTCTCCCGTGAGCTTTTCCGCCTGTCCGATAAAGGTGAGGAGAGCCTCGTTTCTGCTCTGCCCCTTTTTTTCTCCCGGGTAGGAGGCGCTTGAAACATATTCGCCCGAGGGGAAGGAGACCTCTTCGAGAAGAATACCGTCCACCTTGAATTCCAGCACCTCTCCGATTATGGTGAGAATATAGCTTCTGGCTGCCTTGGAGAGAGGATTGAGACGGCATTTTCCGCCCTCATCAGCCTTGGCGTCGATCCAGTTTACATCAGTATCCATATATTTTACGGCTAAGGAAGGATCGGCTGCAGCCGCCGAATTATCCTCAAAGCAGAATATACGGGCAATAACCTTGATGTTCTCCTTTTCAAAAAGGTCAAGAGCCTGTCTTACGGTGTTATTGTCGAAAAGGGAGACTCTTGCGGTAATGGCGGTTTCGTTGAGAGAGGTGTAGGAAAGCTTGCCCTCGCTGTTTTTGAAGTCGATTACGGTGCTGTTACAGTTTTTTCGTTTGATCTGCTTTATAAAGGAGCTGATAAAGGCTCTGTCACCTAATTTTTCTGCAGGCATATAAAGGGCCTTTATGCTTTCGCCGTCAAAGGGAGAAGAGGACTCCTCAGAGTTATTTTCACCATCGGTCGGTGTGCTGTCGGTATAGCCCGTCAGCTTGTCCGCATCCGTGTAGGAAATGTCCGTCATAAGATTTACGGTGAAATAGGAAAGGAGCATCAGAGAGACGAAAAAAAGACAAAGGAAAATATTTTTCACGATGCGCATTTTTCTGTTCTTTCTTCTTTTGCCCTCCAAGGGTAAAATCTTAGAGGGAAATTCACGGGCGAAGGTGTAATAGCTGTGCCTTATTTTAACCTTGCCGTTTTCGGGATAGGGAGATTTTTTCCTGTCTGTTTTTTTATTTTTTGACATAGTATTTAATCACCTTAAACAAATAAAGATTGGCCTGAAATACAGCTCATAGCCAGAGCGATAAGGGAAATGTAGATGAAAAGTGCCGGTGTGCCTTTGAAAACCTCGGGGATGTAACGGTTAGAGTGAATGTGCTTCATGGCCGTGTTTATGAGAAGCATGGAAAGTGTGAAGGCTAAGCCTGCACCGATACCTGTGCCTACTGTTTCGGCGAGAGTATAGCCTGCCTTGAAATCTACTACGGGCAAAGCGATTATGAGGGTGTTCAGAGCGCACATACCTAAGGAGTTCATAAACTTTTTGTCGGCCTTGAGTATCTTTAAACAGAAAAGAGCTGTTATCAGATAAAGAGCCAAAAGCACCACGGTATATAAGGCTATACGGTATTTGATGTCCAGGGAAAAGATAAAGGGTATCCTGTTAAGAAAGAAGCATATAAGGGAAAGAGCCAGAGAAAAGAAGGTAACTGTACCGCCGTACATAAAAAAGTGCTTCGGCCGCTTTGCCATTCTTATGCTTTCGCTCATACCGTAGCCTGTAGAGAAAATGATATTCTGTACGAGCATAGCGTAAAGGGCGGCAGTGAGCATAGAGGTAAACTGAGTCATTATTCCGCACCGCCCTTTCCGTTGTCCTCCGAGGAATGTCGGGGACGGATTTTGTCGTCATAGTCACGGATAACCTTGGGCTTTGCCTTGGCTTTATCGGCGAAAAGACCCGGGTCCTTTTTTACGGGCTTTTCGAAGACAGCCTTCATCGAAAAGGTATCACGGACCTCTTCGGGATAAAATTTTATGAGAAGCCATTTGTGGCCTGCGGCTAAAAAGCCTAAGATTACCAGTGCCGTGAAGGGAAGAGTCGCCTGGGGAAAGCGGGGCAGAGCATCTGCCGATGAAAAGAGAGTGCCGTAGGTCATAAATTCTCTTAAGGCACCTACCGTAAGAGCGACGGCACCGTAGCCTATGCCCGCGGCGATACCGTCGGTAACTGCATTTAGCACGGTGGTTTTGCAGGCAAATTTTTCACAGCGGATAACGGTCAGAGCGTTCAGGCTCAGAAGGTAGAAGTAAATACCGAGACCGGCACCGCTGTCGGGAGTGAGGGAGAAAACATATCTGTCACATATAAGCACCGTCGAAAGGGAAAGGAAGGTGTAAACTGCCATTCTTGCCCATCGGGGAAGCTTTTTAAGAAAAAGGCTCGTAAAGGCCTCCGTCACTATAAGCACAGCCGTAATTCCTACGGCGAGGCTGAGGCCGTTTGCCGTGGTGGTGGCGGCGCCCAGGATAGGACAGATGCCGATTATCTGAGTCAGCACGGGGTTATGGACGAAGCTACCCTTGAAAAGAGCCGTGGAAAGGCTCAGCACGGGCGCTGATTTTTTCTTTTTCATTCTGCACCCGCCTTTCTTTTAAGAGCGTCTCTTTTTTTCATAAGTGGCTTTTTATATTTTTCTGCCGTTTTCTTTGAAAGGATGGTTTCACCCGTAAGTGCGGGCCAGAGAGCATTTGTTATGAGAATACTGAAGCAGGCGGCGTCGGGTGTTTTCGAAAAGTAGCGAAGAAGCATACACACCGTACCGCCCATAAGTCCGTAGAAAAAGGCTCTGTCGGGCTTTCTCGGTGAGCATACCGGGTCGGTTATGAGAAGCAGGGCAGTAAAGATGAGACCTCCTGCACAAAGCTCGCTGATTACCGAGGAGAGTCTTCCCGAATTAACTCTCGGAAAGAGAAAGGCGAAGACAGCCGCGGCGAGAATATAGCCTGCCGAGGCGAAGAGTCTTTTAGGATGTCTTACGGCCATATAGCCGAAGCCGCCGAGTAAAAGGAGCATACTCGTAGTGCCGATGGCACCGGGATAATCACCCGACAGGAGAGAAACTCTGCCGAAAACATTAAGAGAAAGGCTGTTTCCCTTGGAGAGCATATCGAAAAGAGTAGCTCCCTTTACGAAGGCCTCAGAGCCGAAGAAGGCAAACTCACTTCCTGCGGCAGGGTAGGTGAAGACAGCGTCGGTGAACATCATTGCCGCGAAGCAGAAGCCTGCTGCTGAGGGCAGAAAGGGAGTGTTTCTCACATCGCCGAAGGGGAGCTTCGCTACAAGAATGGCGAAGGCCGAAGCACTTATGCCTACATAAAAGGGTGCCGAAACGGGAAGCAGAAGAGCGATTATCATACCTGTAGTAAGAGCGCTCAGGTCACCTGCCGTATTCTTTTTCAGCACAGCCCTGAAGGCGACTGCTTCTGAGATAACTGCGGTAAGGGAGCAGATGAGAAGCTGCCACAGAGCATAGATGCCCCAGTGGTAAATTCCTGCTGCCGACAGGGCAAGACAGACGGTGAAGATGTCAGCGTTATAACGGAAGATAGGGTTTCTGAAAGAAAAGCTTTCTTTAACGGTCTGCATAACAGTACCTCGGATTAAAAGTATTTGGCGGCTTTTTCGCGAAGGATGGTGATGGCCTCCTTCGGGTCATCTGCACAGAAAATCGCAGAGCCTGCCACGAGAACATTAGCGCCTGCCTTAGCGGCGATTTCTACCGTAGAGGGGGAGATTCCGCCGTCTACCTGGATATCTGTTTCGAGATTTCTTCTTTTACATTCCTCACGGAGCTTTTCTATTTTAGGCATCATATCAGCCATAAAGCTCTGACCGCCGAAGCCGGGCTCTACGGTCATAACGAGAACCATACCTAATTTTTCCAGATAGGGAAAAACAGCCTCGATTTCCGTACCGGGCTTTACGGCCAGGGCGGCGATTTTACCCTTTTCTCTGATAAAGTCGATGGTTTCCTCTATGGGTGAGTCGGCCTCTACATGGAAGCAGATAACATCTGCGCCTGCATTTATGAAATCGGGGATATATTTAAGAGGGTCGCTTATCATAAGGTGGCAGTCGAAAACCAGGTCGGAGCTTTTTCTCAGGCATTTTACCAGGGGAGCGCCCAAGGTGATATTCGGAACGAAATGTCCGTCCATAACATCGATGTGGAGCCAGTCGGCACCGCATCTCTTCATATTTTCGAATTCCTCACCCATTTTCGAATAATCACAGGAAAGAATAGACGGTGAAATTTTAATCATAATATATATCTCCTTTATTATAATTTATGTTGATTATATATTATAACAATTATATAGGGAAAAATCAAGTAAAGGAAGACAAGGAAAAGATATATTTACGACCTTGACATTGTACTTCATTAGTGATATAGTTTCTGTAGTAAGAAAAGACTGTGCTACGGAAACGGCTGTTTTTTGTACAGAGTCTGAGAACAGAGTAGGCTTCAATGCGTTCAGTGCTCTGAAGACGGGGAGTTGCTTCAGAGACGAAAGGATTTATCTGCGATATTGAAGCCGCATCCCGCTGTGAAAAAACGAAAGAAAATCCGAAGAAGCTTTCTTTGTTTATTCATTTGCGGACAGAAAACAAAGGAAGTGTTTTTTATGTCAAAAAGAAAAAATGAAGAGAAAATCTTTACCCTTGTTTGTCTTGCCCTTTTAACTGCCATGCAGATAGTAATCGCTCGAATACTTGTTATCCCTCTGAGTGAGAGTCTGCGCATCTCGTTCTCTTTTATTCCCGTGGTAATCGCGGCCAGACGCTTCGGTGCCGTCGGTGCGGTTACGGTTTACGGCCTCGGTGATTTTATCGGTGCGGTGGCCTTTCCGACTACGGGCGCATACTTTCCGGGATTTACTCTCACGGCGGCGGTAAGCGGTCTTATCTACGGCCTTTTTTTAGGCAAGAAAACGAGTAAGCTCCGTATCGTGCTTTCCGTCGTGCTGTCACAGTTTCTTTGTACGGTGCTTATGAACAGCTACTGGATTTCCTCTCTTTACGGCGCTCCCTTCGGTGCTACGGCTCTTTCGAGACTCGGCCAGGCGGCGGTAATGGGAACGGTGCAGATTATCTTTATGATTCTGTGCCTGGAGAGGATATGCGATAGGATAAAACTAAGGTGATTAAACGGGAGCTGATAATATTTCTTATTGAAGCTGACCGATACAAGTTTTCCTGCCTTAATTTTTTTCAGAGGAGCTGAATTGGGATTATGCCGAAAAAGTACAGGTTAAGCCTGTAAAGGATTTCAGAGTGAATATGCGGTTAAAATTTTAAACAGCGAAGTGATTCCACTCCGCTGTTTATTACATTTTTTTCTCTAATGCCAAATAGACAGTGTTTACTGCTTTTCGTATGAGTCCTTCTATACCCACTGAGAGCTTTTCGATCTTCAGAATTTTAAATATGACTATTCGGATTTTATCAATCAGTATGCAGGTGACAAAAACTGCCAGGACCATAAAAATTATAAACAAAGTCAAGTATATAAAGTCATAGCTGTCGATAAAAGTATGTATTTTTGACATCAGATGGTTTCTGATATAATTGTTATCGTGTATTAGATAAACAGAAAAGGTAGAAGAAGCAAAAAATGAAATTATCTTTGCCAATGAGGGATTACATTTTATTTTTGAGAATAAACACAACAAAGCCACTGCCATTATAATTATAGTCGGAGACACATATTTTATGAGCAGATTGCTGCGATTGTTAAAATAGGTAATGCTTGAATAATGAAATGCGATTTTTGAAATCCAAGTGATTAAAAAAGCAGTCAAGGCAATGATTAGCCACCACTTTTTCGAAAGCAGCTCATTCAGTTTGAATTTCTTTATAATTGCACCTGTTAAGTATATGAAAACCAACCAAATCATACTGTATCCTTCCGTCAATGTGAAAGCATCGTATGTGGTGGGGCCGGTACCTAAAAACAATAAAACACTCAAAAAAGCGAGGGCGTATTTTAAGGATAAATGCTGTACGAGCAGGTTTAAAAGCGGAGAAAGCAAAAACATTCCGAAGTAAGCCGAGAAAAACCAATAGTTTTTATACATTGTCGGAAAAAAGTTTTTTACAAAGGCGTTTAACTCAAACGGTATGATGCCTGAATATGCAAGCACTAAATATATTGAAATGCTGTAAAATGTAACAGTAAACATTAATGATAAGAGATTTTTTATTTTCGGGGAAATAACATTATCTTTATACCCGACATAGCCGGAAATAAGGACAAAACAGTTTACGGCGGGATATGTCAATACTTCAAAAAACCAAACCATAGAAAAATTCACCGGTGTATGGTCAAGATATAAAATGCCGCCGTGTCCCAAGACGTGTAAAAAAACGACACCTAACATAGATAATATTCTTAATATGTCAATACCCAAATTGCGCGTGGAACTTTTCATATACATCACCTTTGCTTTTTTTAATTATTGTATCAAATCAAACTCAAAAAGTAAACACTCACAGTATAAATTCCCTTTAATCACAAATACTAACATCACATTTGAAAATTTTGTTGTAGGGGACGGCGTCCCCGACGTCCCGAAAGGCTTGTGCAAGATAAACGGGCGGTCGTGGCGCCCGCCCCTACGAAATGTGATAAGGAGTTTTTATATATGAAAGCAACAGGCATAGTACGCCGTATCGAGGCTCGTGTTATAATAGGGCAAACCGCATGAAACCCGCATAGACACTGGGTTTTTCGCTAGTTTGCCCTATTGAACACAAGGGTGTCAAAAACGGGTTTTTGGGCAAATTTATACATAGCAAAAGCGAGGTGAATTTCACCTCGCTTTCGTGGTTATACATTTCTAAATTTGTAAATAGCTTTTTGCAATTCAGTTGGCAATTTTGATTTTTCGCAGGTTGAAAATACCCCAAGCGGATTGTTCCAAGATTTCATAGTATCGTCTTTCACAACTGTAATGTAGTATGTGTTTTCGTCTTTGATATAGCCAACATCTATCTGCATACCATCGTCATAAGTGATAAGTAGCATATCTTGGTCATCATCACAGATGATTTGGAGATTTCCGTTAGCCAAATCTAATCTTTTATATACGTCATACCAATTTTTCGCGTCGGATGTGTATGCTGTGCAGCAAGACATAAACTCTGTAAACGCTTTGTCCAATTTTTCATCATATTTTTTGTTCAAAAAGTGGCGGATTATTAAGTAGATAATAGGTAGAATGAGGGGTATCCAAAGGCTAATAATATTTCTTAAAAATAACCAAGGGATTATTAATAGGATTTCAAGGAAAATATATGCTAAAAGATATTCCGTAAACTCGCTCCAAATTCGTCCGAATTTACTTTTCTTTTGGCTCGGAAATACATCTTTAATTTCGCCATCTAATATCACTTTGTTGGATTCATCCGTAACATTTGCGACAAAAAATCTGCCGCCATTATGGCTTAATCGTTGAAAACCGATTTCTAAAATGTTTGGTTCGTTATCGTATATAACTATGTCTTTGTTATATTCTTTCGCTTTAAGGTGTATTGTTTCTATTAGTTCGTCAAGCGTTCCGTTGAATATAAACTTCATATTTTCACCGCCTTTAATTTATTATACCACATTTGATATTAAAAGTAAATTGTTGCAGTATAAATCTCCTCAGACTACAGATAATAACAACACAATTTGTAATTTAAGGAGAAATGTATATATGAAAGCAACAGGCATAGTACGCCGTATCGACGACCTCGGGCGTGTGGTTATACCCAAAGAAATCCGCCGAACAATGAGAATCCGTGAGGGCGACCCGTTACAGACGATACTGACAGGGTATGATTTATTTTGCCTGGGAATGATAAATCTGTCCAAAAGGACAGGTTTGTAGTTCTGAAAAACAAACAAAAAAACCGTTTAACGGTAAGTATTCGCAAGATTGCTTTTTCCGAAATTAAGGAGGTTGATGAAATGACGAAAGAAAAATCGAGTAAAATCATGTACCGAAAAGTTGGCGACTATAAAATTCCGAACATTATTTTGCCGCCCGAACAAGCAAATATCACCATTGGCAAGTGGGGAATGATGCATAAGGATTACATTGAGCATAACAAGCGAGGTATATTTATGCTAATGGTAACCAAATGCACACTTTGGCCATATCTTGCAGATATTGACCGTCAGGCAAATGAAATGTATGACCTTTTGATTCAACAGATGAAAAAGGCAGAAGGTGTTACAGAGCAACTGAAAGAACAAGACCAACTTGAATGGGTACAGAGAATGAGCAATATTCAGGAACAGGCAAGAGAGATTGTGTGCAGTGAATTGATATACAGCTAAAATTTAATTGGCGTTTGAATTTGATATAGCAAAGCACGGCTTACAGTTGTAGGTCGTGCTTACTTTTAGTGTTAAAAATGCCTTCTATACGTTAATCTTCTTAGATAATACATATGGTCATTACAAAAATTTCTATCGAATACAGAGCAAAATTCAAAAAAATCATACAATATATTGTGGTTAGTTGCAACAACTCTTGGATTATATGGTATGAATTTTTTCCTTTGTCGGAGAGGATCTTTTAAGTAAGAAATTTTGCCTGTGCGAAGTTGATATACAGTGTTAATATTATGCTGAAGTCGTATTTGTCACCGTTTTTATTTTCTATGAGCACCCTTGTCATTAAATCCGACTTCACCTCTCAAAGCTGTTTCTACCCATAATGATAAAATGTGATTTTCATAATTTTAATTTCAATCGGGAAGTAAAATCCTCAGCGGTTGGAATTTATTAAAAATATTGTTCGTTTTTGAGGGAATTTTATTGACAAAGCACCCTCTGATAAATATAATAAAATTAAATTGTACCCGGGTTTACTTTGTGTTAAACCCTTTTGAAAGGAGCGATGATTTGTCGAACTTTAGAAGTGAAGCTGAAAGCAAAGAATTACACAGAAAAATCCTCACAGCCGCAACAGCTTTGTTCATTCAGAAAGGCTATGAGCGAACAAAAATAACCGACATTGCAAAGCTGTCCGGTGTACCTAAATCAAAGATACTTTATGTAATGAACAGCAAAGAGGAAATTTTAGGCCTGCTTGTGACAAGATTCCTCGACGGAGTAACCTCGGCATCAGATGCAGTCTCAAAAAAGCTCACCGATGACCAAGTGCTTATCTTCATAGCTAATGAGGTTTTGCAGCTTTATATGGCTGAAATGAATGAGGATATGCGTAACCTTTATCTTTCAGGCTATTCAATGCCGAAAACAAGTGAAGAGGTTCTTAAACGAAGAACCGATATGATGTATGATTCCTTCAGTGAAACCTTTAAAAATTTTACGTGGAATGACTTCTACGAAACTGAAATTGCTTCAATGGGCATAATGAGAGCATATATGACTGTACCCTGTGGTATATATTTTACCATTGAAGTAAAAGCAAAACGACTCGTAACAATGCTTCTGCGTATTTATAAGGCGGAAGATGAAAAAATCACCGAGGCAATCAGCTTTATCGAAAAAATTGATTTTGCAACCGTTGCAAAAGAGGCGGTGCAAAGTGTTTTCGATGAACTTCAGATACACACCCAAAACTCTTTCCCGAAAGGAGAATAAAC
>JAFXDE010000008.1 GCA_017516315.1 Clostridia bacterium
ATGAACGGCCTGCTTGGGAGTCTTACCCCAGGCAAAGGGGCCGTGCTTATAGACCACTACACCGGGAACTGCCATAGGGTCGATTCCCTCAAAAGCTTCGATGATAACGGTGCCTGTTTCCTTTTCGTAGGCTCTTTCCACCTCTTCGGGAGTGAGCTGACGGGTGCAGGGAATTGGACCGTAGAAATAATCAGCGTGGGTGGTGCCGTAGGCGGGGATGCTTCTTCCTGCCTGTGCCCAGGAGGTAGCCCAGGTGGAATGTGTGTGAATAACACCGCCGATTTTCGGAAAAGCCTTGTAAAGCTCGTTGTGGGTGGGAGTGTCGGAGGAGGGGTTGAGTCTGCCCTCTACTACGTTGCCGTCAAGGTCAACAACCACCATATCATCGGCAGTCATAACATCATATTCCACACCGCTTGGTTTTATAACGATGAGGCCCTTTTCTCTGTCGATACCGCTGACGTTACCCCAGGTAAAGGTAACCAGACCGTAGGCAGGAAGGCTTAAGTTAGCTTCAAGAACCTCTTGCTTGAGTTGTTCTAACATAGTGTATCATTCCTTTTCATTTTTTCTGCTATATAAACACAGCATCGGCTCCCGTTGAACTGATGCTGTGTTTCTGCTGTTAAGTTTTATTTTTTACGATGTCTGGCACCGCATTCACAAACAAGATTGGTTTTGAAAAGCTGCCAGAAGAACATCTTGAAGTTCCAGAAGAATTTCTTTATGCCTGTAAGCTCCTTGTGGCAGTCACAGTCGCAGTAGGTATGACCGCAGACATTGCAGACACCGTCGTGGGGTATATAGTCTGTGTGCTCTGCCTTGTCAACCTCACCGTTGCAGACATATTTATCGCAATCGAGACAGTACCAGCCGGGATATCTTCCGTCGAAAAGCCCTTCGGGAGAGCATTTTGAAGGCCATCCCTCTCTGTATTCTATGTGATGCTCGTCATAAGCGCGCTGTAAGCGGCTGTTTCCTTCTTCAACAATAAAAACATCAGGATCGAGGATGTGTGCTTCTTTGAGGGCACCACAGCCATAAAATGCGTTTGCTCCTACAACACTTATACTCTCCCAGATGAAGACAGATTTGATTCCACCCATATAGCTTTTCCAGGGGGCGGTTGAGTATCTGCCGTCAATAACCTCATAGCTTGGTATGGAGCCGCTGCCTTCAAAGCGGATTTCACCTGTTTCTTCGTCATATTCCCAGGTGATGCCAGAGTATCTGCCGCAGTCTCCAGTGTAAACCTTAGCGCTTGCAGGAAATACAAAAAGTGATGCAAGGGTAAGCACAACAAGAATAATTGCCAATGTTTTTTTCATTTTTCTGTCTCCTTTTAAACTATTTTGTTTCACTTGTTTATACAAGCTTAACATACGTGCATTATAACACAGCCTATTAATAAATTTCAACAGTTTATTAATATTTTTAAAAAAATAAACTTTGTTTTTATTCCGATTGTCACTTTGTCAGGATAAAGGTGGTAATGCTGTTGCCCCTTAGTGATACCGTAAGACTGCCTTCACCGAGCTTACCGCAGGAAACCTCTGTCCAATGCTCACCTGTACTGATATCACCGGAGGTGCGCACGGCCCTTACAGATGTAAATTCTCCGAGGCCGTCAAAAATAAACTCTCTTACCTCATCCTCTTCCTTAGGATTTACGGCAACTATAACGAGCTTTTCCTTATCATAGGCACATAATGAGCGCTTATCCGTAAGAATAATTCTCATTCCGGGTCTTATATAGCGCGAGAACTGACCGAAGGCATAGTATTTTTGCGTAAGTATATATTCCTCTTTATCCATTTCAGCTACAGCACAGCCCCAATAGCCTTCTTTAAGGTCGAACATCGATTCCATATCTCTTCTGCCGAGGTAGCCGTCGCGGGAAATATAAGAAGCAACTATCTGCCATATCACCCATGCAGACGGCTGAAGCACATACATATCCTCGATAATTTTCTCCGAAAGCCAGATAGCCGGGCCCATTTCGCCCGCATTTTCACCGCTTTCCGAAGACCAGTCCGTCTCCGTCATCCAAAGGTCAATACCCATTTTTCGGCAAAGCTTACCGATTTTAGGTGTGGCTCTTTCGTAGGTGTGAGTACTAACGCGGTCGATTGCGCCGAGAGCCTCACCCGTCAAAGAAGAGAAGGCTTTTGCGGCACGGTCAGCGTTGGTTTCGTCGCTTGCAGTAAGGTCAGTAGAGTCAAGATTATATTTTCTCATCGCTTTTTTGACAGCAACGAGAAGCTCACTCTGTCTTCTGCCCGGCGAAACATGACAGCCCTCCTGCTTGGGACTGTTTTTATACCAGTAATTTGAATACGGCTCATTCATCGATGCAAGTGAGCTTATCTTTATACCCTTTTCTCTCTGTATGTAGTCAGTTACATGAACAAGATATTCGGCAAAATCCTCCACACAGTCTCTTCTGAGGTTATTACAGTTAGGATTTCTGTGTCCCGAGGAGCAGCCGCTTACGGTCATAAAATAGGGCGGCGAATTAGAAAACGCCTCCACATAGGCATCTGCTCCCGAAGCCTTATAGCAGGCCTCAAGCACATCAAGCTGTCTTTTGTCAGCCTCGTAATTCCATCTAAGCTCACCCGTATCTTTGTCTTTTTCCAAAAATCCGGGCATCATAGAATCCGTACGCTGAATATGAGTATGAGTCGGGTCATCTCCACCGCCTATATTATAGCGCATTATATTAAGTCCGAGGCCCTTTTCCTTGTCAAAGAAAAGTTCGGCGCCGTCCTTTATCAGTTTTTCGCTTCCGCCTACACGGTTTGCCCACCAGCAAAGGCTTGTACCCCAGCCCTTGAATATACCGTCACCGGTGGTTATCCGGTTATTTATCGAAACGGTCGTTTTCGTCATAATTTTCTCCTTTTATTATGAAAGAATTTTTAAAAGGGACCGCCGCAGCCGTCCCTTAAAAACACTGTTTCTGTTTATGATTGAACCGTACAGCACAAATAGCTGTCCCTTTATCGGCTACCCGTTGAAGCCTAAATCAAAAGCCTTGAGATTCGTCTCTACGGTTTTGGGAGGCACTGTAGATTTTATAATTTCGAGCCACATATCCCTGTCTGTACCGAGGAAACGGGCAGCGGCACCGAGAAGAACTATGTTTGCACATTTAGCTGTTCCTGCCTCAAGAGCCTTTTCGAGAGCATCTATACATACGAGCTTTACACCCTTGTCCTCTATCTTACCGAGAATATTTTCGGGATATTCAGCCTTACCCATAATTACAGGCATAGGATCGATTTCCTGTGTGCTTGAAATAAGGACGCCGTCCTTCTTAAGCCAGGGAAGCCATCGGGCACTCTCTAACTGCTCGAAGGAGATAATTATGTCTGCCTCACCCTTTTCGATTACGGGAGAATAAACCTTTTCTCCGTAGCGCACATAGGTAACAACGCTGCCGCCTCTCTGGCTCATACCGTGTACCTCACTGACCTTTACATCGAAGCCCTGCTGAAGGAAGCATTTACCCATAAGCTTCGATGCCAAAAGAGTACCCTGTCCGCCGACACCGACAATAAGAATGTTTTTAACCTCCATCAGCTTATTCTCCTTTCTCTATTGCGCCGAATTTACATGCAGATGCACATACTCCGCAGCCGACACACTGTGTATTATCAATTAACGCCAAGGGCTTGCCGTTTTCTCTCTTTGTAAACGAAAGTGCGGGACAGCCTACATTCAGACAAGCCTTACAGCCGATGCACTTGTCAGAGTTAATTCTGACGGGGGCGGCGTGTCTGACTGTTTTAAGAAGAGCGCAGGGTCTTCTGGAAATAATGAGCGAAGGAGCCTTCTTTGAAAGCTCTTCTCTGACTGCCGCCTTGGTGCCTTCGATATCGAAGGGGTCTACCACTCTTACATTCTCGAAGCCTACAGCCTTGGCGAGAGCCTCGAGATCGACTGAAACCGTCGGATCGTTCTTGATAGTAAGACCGTTAGCAGGGTTATTCTGATGTCCTGTCATACCTGTGATAGAATTGTCGAGAACAATAACTGTCGAAAAGCCCTTGTTATATGCGATGTCGATAATACCTGTGATACCCGAATGGATAAAGGTGGAGTCACCGATAACAGCGACGCTCTTTTCTGCGGCTTCTTCGCCTCTGGCAAGATTATAGCCGTGAAGACCGCTGACCGATGCACCCATACACACACAGCTGTCCATCATAGCAAGAGGAGCCTGTGCGCCGAGAGTGTAGCATCCGATGTCACCGCTTACATAAAGTCCCATACCCTTCAGAGCATAGTAAAGACCTCTGTGCGGACATCCTGCGCAAAGCACCGGAGGACGGGCAGGAATATCCTCATCGAGAGAAAGAAATTCCTTTTCAGTGTCCGTAAGTGCTTCTTCTACTGTCTTATGTGAAAATTCACCGAGAACGGAGAATTTCTCTTTACCTGTTACCTTTACACCGAGTCTGATGCACTGCATTTCGATGATAGGATCGAGCTCTTCGATAACGATAACCTTGTCAACCTTTGAAGCGAAATCCTCGATAAGAGTAGTGGGAAGAGGATTGACCATACCTATTTTAAGGTAGCTGGCATTTTCGCCCATAGCCTCGTGAGCGTATGTATAGGAAGCGCCCGAGCAGATGATGCCGATTTCGGTATTATTCATCTCTACGGTGTTGATGCCGAGCTCTACGGCCTCTTTATTAGCGAACTCTGTCATTTCAGCGAGTCTTTTCTCGACTCTTTCGTGAGCAGGACGCGCCATAGCGGGCATCATAACGCGTGCCATTACATCCTTTTTATATTCCTTTACGGGAACATCCTTTCTTTCACCGAGTTCGACTATAGAACGGGCGTGGGAAACTCTCGTGGAAAGGCGGAGAAGGAAGGGTGTGCCGAAGCGCTCGGAAAGCTCGTAAGCCATAACAGCGAAGTCGCGACACTCTGCTGAATCTGAAGGCTCGAGCATGGGTGTCTTTGAGGCGATAGCGTGATGACGGGAATCCTGCTCATTCTGTGAAGAGTGCATACCCGGGTCATCTGCTACTGCACATACCATTCCGCCTGTAGCTCCGATATAGGAGGCTGTGTAAAGAGGGTCAGCCGCTACATTGAGACCTACATGCTTCATAGCACAGAAGGATCTGGCGCCGCCCATGGATGCACCGAAGGCTACCTCGAAGGCTACCTTTTCATTGGGCGCCCATTCTGAATACATATCATCATATTTTGCTGCGAATTCGGTAATTTCCGTACTGGGTGTACCGGGATAAGAGGAGATAACATTTACTCCTGCCTCCCATAAACCTCTCGCTACGGCTTCATTACCGAGCATAAGAACTTTGTTCATTTTTATAACTCCTTTATTTTAAGGGCCGGGGCCGGGTTTTTACAAAGCCGAAGGCTGAACATCACTGATAGCCGACCACACTAAAAAACAATATATGAGTCGGCATCAGACATAACAGGATATTATACATAATTATAGCGCTGTTTTTCCCAGCAGGAAATCAAAGCTTATAATATCCTTTTCTGTACTGCTTTAAGGCTTTAAAGCAAAGAATAAGTATGTTGGAATTGTAGCACTTCAGAGAAAAAAAGTCAACCACCTGACTGCATTTAATTTCTTACTTATCATTAAATAAGAAACAAAGAAGAGACGGTATAACGGCTTTTAATCTCCCGTGCCGAAAGCATAAAAGTCGCTGTAAATATATGAAGCTCACAGCGACTTTAATTTAATTCAGTTTTTCATCAGGGTTACTATAACCTCTACCATTTTTTCCATGGACTGAACAGGAATAAATTCGTGAACTCCGTGGAAATTGGCGCCGCCTGTGGAAAGATTAGGACAGGGAAGCCCCATAAAGGATAATCTTGCCCCGTCGGTACCGCCTCTGATAGGTATTACCATCGGCTCTACGCCGACTTTCTCCATAGCACTTACCGCGCTGTCGATAATATGCATAAAGGGAACTATCTTTTCCTTCATATTATAATAGCTGTCTTTGATTTCCGCTTCGAAGGTTCCCTCTCCGTAAACACCGTTAAGATAAGCTGTAAGCTTTGCTATAAACTCCTTACGCTTAAGGAATTTTTCCATAGAATGGTCACGGATAATATAGCTGAGCTCTGCAAAGGTTTCGTCACCCCTCATATCACAAAGATGATAAAAGCCTTCGTAGCCCTCTGTATGTGCAGGAGTCTCAGCCTGTGGCATCATACGGATAAATTCAGCAGCTAAAAGAGAAGCATTTTTCATCTTATTCTTAGCGCTTCCGGGATGAATGTTTACTCCGTGAACCTTAATCACGGCAGAAGCCGCATTGAAGTTTTCGTATTCTATCTCGCCCAGCTCGCCGCCGTCTACGGTATATGCCCAATCGCAGGCAAATTTTTCTACATTGAAGCGGTCTGCGCCTCTTCCTATTTCCTCGTCGGGAGTAATACCTACAGCTATTCTTCCGTGGCTTATTTCCGGATGTGCCGTAAGATATTCGCAGGCAGAGAAAATCTCCGCTATGCCCGCCTTATCGTCCGAGCCGAGAAGCGTGGTTCCGTCCGTAGTGATAATATCACAGCCGATATATTTTTCGAGACAAGGAAAATCCTTGACCCTTATGCTGACATTTTCATTAAGCTTAATGTCTCCGCCCTCATAATGCACGGTCTGAGGCTTTATCCCGTCGCCCTTTACGGCAGGAGCAGTATCCATGTGGGCGATAAAGCCTATTGACGGGTCCTCTTCTCTGCCCTCTGTAGCAGGAAGCACACCGTAAACATAGCCGTTTTCGTCGAGCTCTACCTCCTGAAGACCTATTGACCTCAGCTCCTCGGCAAGATATTCTCCCAGGACAAGCTGACTCGCCGTAGAAGGACAGGCTTCTGATTTTTCGTCGGAATTGGTTCCGAAGGAAACATATTTAAGGAATCTTTCATTTACCTTCATTTAAGCTTTCCTCATTTCTTTTCTTATGCTCTTCTATCTGTGCTGTAACCTTTTTGTCATTATAAAGAACGAAGCACACTACAGAAAGAAGGCTGAAGATACCGGCAAACACACCTGTAAGCTTTACGCCCTGAAGACCTACGCTCTCGCCCGATGCGGCACCTATGGCAAGAATACTCGAAACGCCCATCATAGCCACAGCAGAGCAGACCTTTTCGATGAATGTTTTGACCGCAGAGAAAATTCCCTCACGGTTTACACCGTTTACCAGACAGTCCTGCTGAATGATATCGGAAATAACCGACTGAGGCAGAATGTTAATGGCAGCAAACGGGAATGAAACTATAACGCCCATACCGAGACCTACGAAAAGCTCCTTGCCGGGTGCAAGGGCAGCTATTTTGTCTCCGAAATAGATAAGACCGAAAACAGCAGTAAACACCACGGCAGCGATAACAAGAGGAATCTTCTTATTATACTTACGGCTGATTTTAATTATCAGCGGGAACAGACATATAGCCACAGCTATAGCACAGAGCATAACAAGGAAGGACTGCGACTCGGGAACATTAAGAAGCATCGTTATGTAATAAAGCATCGCTGTCTGGAAGAAGGCCATGGATACACCTACGAAAAGATCGCCGAGACTGAAAATAACATACTGCTTATTTTTGAAAACCATTCCGAAGGATTTAAGCATAGACTCCTTCGGCTTTACATTTTCCTCTACATAATCCTTTTCCTCAAAGGCATAGGAGCTTAAAAGCAGGCAGACGATACCTATAGCAGCGAAGACGCTGAAAACTGCACGCCACGCCCAAAGAGGTGAAAGACCTGCATTTTTCAGTATATCGACGAAGAGAGTAGCCGCATACATAAATGAGCTGGAGCCCATAAAGAAAACCGTGCTGATTCCGTAGTAGCCTACTCTTACCTTTGCATCGGGAATGATCTCAGGTACGAGAGCGTTACGGGGAATGAAAAAGAAGGTATATGCTGTATAATAGGCTACGAGGAAGAAGCCTACCCAAAGAGCATTAAGCATAGAGCCCTGCTCAAAGGGAGCATAAAAGATAAGAATTACAGACAGCGCATAAGGTAATGCCGCATATCTGAGGAAGGGCATACGTCTGCCCTTTTTATGGGTACATCTGTCAGAAAGAGAAGCTACCAGGGGATCTGTGACTGCATCGACAATCTTGCCGATAGCGGTAATAAAAGCCATAATCGTTATAAAGCCTAAAAACTTATTATCGGGAAGCAGATTAGGCAGACCGCTTTTCGCCGTAGGCTGAAAGAAATAAAGAAGGTAGTTACTTATCATACCCGTGAACAGGCCCTTCGCTATGTCAGCAAGGCAATATCGGTACATTTTTCTTTTAGGTAAAGTTTTTGTCATAATATATCTCCTCTCAAATAAATATAGTTAATAATAGCACAACGGGTCAGCTTTTGCAAGGCAGAAACAGGAAAGTGAATGAAAACAGAAACTTTTTGTTTATAATTTGTCAACATTTTTGCTGTGAAATCTGCTATTATAGAATCAAATGTAACAAAAAGGAGAAATTACCGTGAAAAAATTACTTTCCTTATTTCTTTCAGCTATAATTGCTCTCAGCTGCTGTGCTTTTTCGATTCCCGCAGGCGCCGCAAGCTTTGAAACAGAAAACGGTGTTCAGGTAAAAATCGCACCCTATCTTTACAAGTCAACTCTTTATCAGATGGAATTCCCCAGCCATCAGGGCTATGAAATTAAAGAGAAAAGCAAGGAAGGCGATTATGCTCTTTCCCGTGAGCTCAATGACCTTTCCTATGTCTTTATTTTCCCGGCGGGAACCACAAAGATAGAATGTAATCTTTCTCTTGACGGCGAAAGCGGATGGAGAGGCTTCAGCATTAATTCCACAGATAACGCAAACTATTGGGAAAAGGATGCGAAAGGTAACATAGATCTCACAAAGCCTCTTACCTTCAGACGTGACGAGGCAACTGCAGAACAGGACGAATACGGTGTTCAGTACAGAGATTATCTACTTAATGCGAATGTCGGAGGCTTCAGAGATTACGATAAGATTTATTGGAGACTCAGATACACATGTAATGACGCAGAGTTCACCGAATACTTCGACATTAAGCTTTATGATTATGACAACGCTGAAAAGAAGAGCGTAAAGGCAGTTAATTTTAACGTAGCCGGTCTTCCCTTCGGTCTTATTTCAGGTGAAAATGTCGGCGGTAATCAAAGACATGTAGCCAGATACCTTTCCGAAAACGGCTTTGATATTGCTGCTGTACAGGAGGACTTCGATTTCCACAGCACCCTCGAAAGAGATCTCCGCGGTTTTGATTATATAACAAACCACACAGGCGGTATTCCCGGCGGTGACGGACTTAATATTTTCACAAAGGGTATGCCTGTTTACAACGAAACAAGAGTACCCTGGGATGATGCATACGGTATTCTTTCCGACGGCTCCGATGAGCTTACTCCCAAAGGCTTTATGTACACTGTTATCGATATCGGAAACGGTATCTATATTGATTTTTATAATCTCCATGCAGATGCATACGGCGGCGAAGGCTCAAGAAAAGCAAGAACAAGCCAGTTCAGACAGCTTGCAAAGTTTATTGAAGAGCGCTCAGCTGAAAATGACAGACCCGTTATTATAACAGGTGACTTTAACTACCTTTTACACAGTCGCGAAGAAAACGACTCACTTTATAATATTTTCTGCGAGGGCTTAGGCTTCAAGGATGCATGGGCAGAGTATCACAACGGCGGAGAATATTTCAATATGAGCCAATGGCATAACACAGGACTTCCTGCCTGGGGCAACTGGGACTCAGTCGAAAGATTCCTTTACAGAGCAGGCGGAGGTGTAGATGTTACCGTAAGTGATTTCAGATATACTGATGTTGCCAATGACAGCGGCAAGATTATCTCTGACCACGCAGCTGCAGAGTGTAATTTCACCTTCATCAAAACCGCAGACTTTACTCCCAACACCCAGAATCTTGAGACAGTAAAAGCACCTGCCTCAAATTTCATTAACCGTATTATCTGGTTTTTAACAGCACTTTTCAGAGTCCTTTCAGATCTCGGCAATCTTCCCGAATTACTCGGAACATTAAAATAAAAGATAAAACGTCGGTCGGAAGGCCGGCGTTTTTGTTATCGTTTATAAAAAAAAACAAAAGCAGCAACCTCACGGTTACTGCGATTATGGTCGAGGCGCAGAAACGAACCTGTGGCCCTCTCGGCTTCGCCGCCACCTTGCGGTTCCCAAAATCGCTTTTCAGCTTGGAACGCCGAGCGTTTTTGACCGCTGCGCCATCCTCGCCTCGCTTCTTCTCCCACCGGGAGCGCTTCGGCAACGATGCCCAAAGCATCTGCTTTACTCGCAGAATAAAATAAACAGCAGCAACCTCACGGTTACTGCGGTTATGGTCGAGCGGGTGGAGATGAATCCGAACCTCTACTAAAAAAATTATTCTCTTTTTTAAATGGTATTCTTTTTGTACCGTCTTTGTAATTAAGTGTAAGTTCAATGCAGTCATCAAAAACAACCACACGGTTAACAAAGGAATCAATGAGCCTTCGCCTGTATTCAAGAAAATCAGTATCGTAGCTTCTCATTTTATAAAACCAATCACGCAGTTGCATTTCCGTTAATTGAGGTCTGCCGATTCTCTCACGGGTAAGCATTATTTCAACCTCTTCTTTTCTGCCTTCAAGCTCTTCAAGTCTTTGTCTTGTTGAAGAAGTATAGATGCCATCCTGAATGGCGTTGAGCATATTGTTGATTTGTTTTTCGATATGAGATAAGTCCTTTTCTAATCTTGGTATGTTTGTGTTTTCTTTCGAATATTCTTCAAGGATTATTTTGATAAGCTTGTCTATTTTAAGATTATCATTAAGAAATTCTTTGACTTCCGATAAAACAGTATCTTCAATCCATTCTTTCTTAATCGCCTTTTTCTTACACCCTTTACGTTTCTTGGCACTGGCACATTTATAATAATGATACTTTTTCATTGTATGACTTGTACCGCTTTCGCCAACCATAAAGGATTCACAATCACCGCAGTAAAGCTTGGAGGTAAGAAGATAATCGTCCTCCGCCTTGTGCATAGCGGGAGCTCTCTTGTTAGTGTTTAACCTTTCCTGTACCGCATCAAACAGATCTTTTGATATAAGTGCGGGAATGCCGTCAGGTGTGACAATGTCTTTATAACGGTATTCACCGATATAGCGGCGGTTCTGAAGAAGTCTTGATATGCAGTTAAGATTCATCTTGCCTCCCAAACTATTTCTGAGTCCCTTTGAGTCAAGATATTTAACTATTTCTTTCATTGTTACACCGTCCTTGTATTTATTAAACGCTTCAATAACAAGCGGAGCGGTTAGTGGGTCAATCTCATAATATTTGTCCTTGCTTATCTTGTAGCCGATAGGTATTGTACCGCCGTTATACTTACATTTAAGTGCGTTTTCTGTCATACCTCTGACAATTTTCTCTGCAAGCTCTGCCGAATAATATTCAGCCATACCCTCCAGTACAGATTCAAGGATAATGCCCTCTGCACCTTGTGATATAGCTTCTGTAGCGGATATTACTTTTACATTGTTTTTCTTTAGTAAATGCTTGTAGTAAGCAGAGTCATATCTGTTACGGGCAAAGCGGTCAAGCTTCCACACAATGATTACATCAAACATATTTTTAGAACTATCTGCAACCATTCGCTGAAAGTCAGGTCTGTTATCGGTTTTAGCAGATAATGCTCTGTCGATATATGAGCCGAGAATGGTGATTCCGTTCCTCTCTGCATAGGCAGTACATTCTCTTATCTGACCTTCGATAGACTCCTCTCTTTGATTTTCACTTGAATATCTTGCATATATTACACCTTTCATTTTATCAACCTCCAATATGATTATATGTTTTTCTTTCTTTTACTCAAATGTGTGAGCTTGCAGTGCCTCTGATTTTTGAAGTGAACCCCAAAGTTTAGACAAAAATAAATATTAAATTGCTTGTGAATGAGTTCGGTATTGTACCGGGCTCATTCCTTTTAGTTTTAAGGAA
>JAFXDE010000009.1 GCA_017516315.1 Clostridia bacterium
AATCCTGCAAAAATTCGCACTTTTGGGTCTGCGATTTTTTGCGGAGCGGATTTTTGGCAAGACAAGGCACAAAACGCAGTAAATCCTATCGGATTTACGAGTATTTTAACGAAGTGTTGGCGGAAATCCGCCCGTAAAAAACGGGGTTCGGATTATGCTCGCCACCCTACGGATATATCATAAGCTAATCATTTTAAAAGTTACGAAAGTAATTATAACAAATTTATAACAAATATAAAAGGGGAAGGCACTATTTATATTTTTCATAAAAAAAACAAATAAAAAGGGCGTAAAATGAGCAAACTACTAAAGATTTAGTAAAAAACGGAAAATACTTGAATTTTTTTCTGTTTTTTTGTATGATATAAAATAGCGAAATTTTTTAATTAAAATTATATTTAAAAAAGAGAAGAAAAACTTTTGCTCCTAAAAATAAGAACAGAGGTGGTATTTTGAAAGTACAATTTACAGAAACAGTCCTTCGCGACGCAAACCAGTCCCTTATAGCCACAAGAATGGGTTTTGAAGAATTCGAGCCTATTCTCGCAGAGCTGGATAAGGCAGGCTACTATTCACTCGAATGTTGGGGCGGCGCGACCTTTGACTCCTGTCTTCGTTATCTTAATGAGGATCCATGGGAGAGACTCAGAAAAATCCGTAAGGCTTGCCCCAATACAAAGCTTCAGATGCTTCTCAGAGGACAGAACCTTTTAGGCTATAAGCACTATCCCGACGATGTGGTGCGTGCCTTCGTAAGAAAGAGTGTCGAAAACGGTATCGACATCGTCCGTATCTTCGACGCCCTCAATGACCTTCGCAATATCGAGGTGGCAGTAGACGAAACCCTTAAGTGCGGTGCTCATCCCTCAGGCACAATCTGTTACACTCTTTCTCCTATCCATAACCTGGAAAACTATGTACAGCTTGCAAAGGAAATGGAAAAGATGGGCGTTATGTCTATCTGTATAAAGGATATGGCAGGTATTATGAGTCCTCAGGAGGCTTATGACCTTGTAAGGGCTATCAAGGCAGAGGTAAAGCTTCCCGTAGTAGTTCACACTCACTCAACTACAGGTCTCGGCACTCTTACTCTTCAGAAGGCTGTAGAGGCAGGTGCAGATGTTATCGACACAGCTATTTCCTGCTTCTCGGGCGGCACATCACAGCCTCCCACGGAAACCCTCGTTTATGCTCTCGGTCAGCAGGGCTATGGAATTGATGTAAAGATGGATTCTCTTAAGAAAATCAACGATTTCTTCAAGCCGATCAGAGCAAAGGCTCTCGAAAGCGGTCTTCTTAACCCTGTAGTTCTCGCCACAGATACCGACGCACTTCTCTATCAGGTTCCCGGCGGTATGCTTTCTAACCTCGTTGCACAGCTTACGGCTGCAGGCAAGCTCGATAAATTCGAAGAGGTACTCCTCGAGGTACCCAGAGTGCGTGAGGATCTCGGCTATCCTCCTCTCGTAACTCCCTTGAGCCAGATGGTAGGTGTTCAGGCCACATCAAATGTCCTTAACGGTGAAAGATACAAAAATATCTCAAAGGAAATCAGAAACTATTTCTTCGGCTTCTACGGCAAGGCTCCCGGTGAGGTAAATAAAGAGCTTGCAGAAAAGATTCTCGCAGGCGAAAAGCCCGTAACCTGCCGCTTCGCTGACACCTTAGAGCCCTACTTCGAAAAGGCAAAGGAAGAAATCGGCGCAAAGGCAAAGAGTGACGAGGATGTTCTTTCTTATATCGCCTTCCCCACTCAGGCAGAGGCTTTCTTTGACAAGCGTGACGAGAGAGCAAGAAACACCTTCAAGTACACCATTAGAGAAGTATAAGGAGGTACATCTATGCTTTTTACAAGTGATTATTCGATTAAAATGCCTATCGGCGAGGCTCTCCTCAGATCCGTTCTCGGTATCGTTACCGTAATTTCCATCCTTGCTGTCATTGCCTTACTTATCTTACTTGTTTCTAAGGTAATCAGAGTCATCGAGGCTAAGGCAGGCAATAAGCCGGTGGAAGCCGAGACAGCAGCTCCTTCAGCCACTCCTGCCGGTGTACCTATGCCCGCAGGTATGAATCAGGGCGAGCTTGAGCTCGTCGACACAGACGAAAAAACCGCCGCCGTTATTATGGCTATCGTATCCGATAAAAGCGGCATTCCCCTTAACAGACTTTCATTCAAGTCAATAAAACTTATGGAGGATAAAAAATAATGAAATACGTAGTTACATTAAACGGCAAAAATTATGAGGTTGAAGTTACTGAAACTGATGCAGTTCTTCTTAATGTCACAGAGGCAGCAGCTCCTGTTGCCGCACCCGTACCTGCTGCCCCGGCAGCGGCACCTGCAGCAGCACCCGCAGTCGCAGGCGACGGTACAAAGGTTCCTTCTCCCATGCCCGGAACAATCCTCAGCATCAATGTAGCTGCAGGACAGGCTGTTAAATCAGGTGATGTTCTTCTCGTTCTCGAGGCTATGAAAATGGAAAATGATATCGTAGCTCCCTGTGACGGTACCGTTAAGCAGGTGCTTGTTTCCAAGGGCTCTACAGTAAATACAGACGACATTCTCGTTGTAATGTGATTCCCTAAAGTTTATTATTAAAGAAAAGGAGATTTCTTAAATGGAAATGATTAAAGATGTCCTTATCGGCTTATGGGAATCATCAGGCTTTTATGCACTTTTCGCAGACGGCACCTTCCTTTGGCAGAATCTCGTAATGATTCTCGTTTCATTCGTGCTTCTCTACTTTGCCATCGCTAAAAAGTGTGAGCCTCTTCTTCTCGTTCCCATTGCCTTCGGTATTCTTCTTGCTAACCTTCCCGGTGCCGGTCTTATGGACGACCCCACGGGTCTTATGGATACATCAAACATAGTTGACGGCGCTCATTGGTATGACTCGGGTGTTCTGAGGCTGATTTATGCAGGTGTTAAGTCAAGTATTTTCCCTTGTCTTATCTTCCTCGGTATCGGCTGTATGACAGACTTCGGTCCTCTTCTTTCAAACCCCGTTTCACTTCTTTTAGGTGCTGCAGCACAGCTCGGTATCTATGTAGCCTTCGTTGTAGCTATTCTTGTAGGCTTTGACCCGAAGGAAGCAGCATCAATCGCAATCATCGGCGGTGCAGACGGACCTACGGCAATTTTCCTCACAGGTAAATTGGCGGGCCATCTTTTAGGACCTATTGCTGTGGCTGCTTACTCCTATATGGCACTTATTCCCTTCATCCAGCCACCTATTATGAAGCTTCTCACCACAGAGAAGGAAAGAAAGGTAGAAATGAAGCAGCTTCGCAAGGTATCAAAGGTAGAAAAGATTATCTTCCCCGTAGTTGTTCTCGTTATCTGCGCATTCATTCTTCCCGATGTTGCTCCTCTTTTAGGCTTCCTTATGCTCGGTAACCTCTTTAAAGAGTGCGGTGTCGTTGACAGACTTTCCGACACGGCACAGAATGCTCTTATGAACATCGTTACCATTATGCTCGGCCTTACTGTAGGTGCCACAACCAACGGTCAGACCTTCCTCGAGGTCAAAACCCTTCTCATTGTTGCTCTCGGTCTCTTTGCCTTTGCTTTCTCGACTACAGGCGGTCTTCTTCTCGGTAAGCTTCTTTACCTTATCACAGGCGGTAAGGTTAATCCTCTTATCGGTGCGGCCGGTGTTTCCGCTGTTCCCATGGCTGCCCGTGTAGCACAGAATGAGGGCAGAAAGTATAATCCGGCCAACTTCCTTCTTATGCACGCTATGGGTCCCAACGTGGCAGGCGTTATCGGTTCAGCTGTTGCGGCAGGTTTCTTGCTTGCGATGTTCGGATAACTAATTCGGAATGCGCAATGCGAAATTCGGAATCGCGGGTTAGATTTAATATGGCGGAAAGTGTTATTCCGCCCCGTGAAATTTATAGTTGAATAAAAAGCTCCCTTTTTATGGGAGCTTTTTTATATGTTAAAGCATTTTTTCCAGTTGCTTCAGATTGTTTATTACCTTGTATCCTTTACCGATGCTTTTAATTTTTTCTGTAATATATACTTGCTTGTTTCTGCAAAGAAGAATGGTGTTTATACCTACCTTCATAGCACCCAAACAGTTTTTGAAACTATCATCAATAAATGCCGCCTCTTCAGGTTTTACATTTAATTCTTCAAGAGCAGTGTAATACATTTTACTGTCAGGTTTTGAAGTGCCGATAAAAGAAGAAATTACTATTGAATCAAAATATGAAGTTAGTTTATTTTCTTCATAAACATCTAAAAGCGACGGCCAAGCATCGGACACAATCGCCAATTTATATTTGTTTTTCAGTTCGGGTATTACAGCAAGTGCATCATTATAGAAAACATATTTTTTGGGATTGAAAACTAAATCTTCTGCGATGCTTTTTATTGCATCAGAAGTCAGATTCAACTCGGGCAACTGCGATGAAAATATTTCATAGAACTTTATGAAGTGCTGATATTCTTCCTCTTTAGTTTTCATTAATTTTTGTGTTAAGATATATTTATCCGCTTCTCTAAAAGCGGAAGCAACTTTATTTTTATCAATAGTTTCGAAAATATTATTATCTACATATTCCCAAAAGTTTGGTGTTATAAACCAATGTCCCGTAACAGGACCGTTTAAAACTCTACCGGAATCGAACAAAACAGCTTTGATATTTTTCATTTTTACCACCAAAAATTATTATATTAAAACACATATACTAACTGCAAAATATTAGTAATTCCTACCCAGAGTCTTCCCCGCGATTGCGAATTTCGCATTCCGAATTAATTCAGACTCCGTATCCTCCGTCAACGGAAATTACCTGTCCCGTAATAAACCCGGCCTTATCACCTGCGAGGAAGCTGACAAGCTCTGCCACATCCTCACCGGTACCTGCTCTGCTTACGGGAGTGCAGTCAATAATTTCTCGAACAGCAGCTTCATCAAGGTTGTCGTTCATCTTTGTATCAATAAATCCCGGTGCCACACAGTTTACTGTGATACCGCTGGGACCTACTTCCTTGGCGAGGGCTTTGGTGAAACCGATGAGGGCGGATTTGGCTGTGCTGTAATGCACCTCGCAGGATGCACCGCTTATACCCCACATCGAGGAGATGTTTATAATTCTTCCCCATTTACTGTTAATCATCTGGGGCAGAACTTCCTTTGTAAGAGAAAGGGCAGACATAAGATTTATGTCAAGCACCTCTTTTATTTTCTTTTCGTCGGCGAGCTGGAAAAGTGTCTGATAGGCTGTGCCTGCATTGTTGACGAGAATATCAATCTTGCCGAAATGTGCTTTTACTCTTTCCGCTAAAGCCTTTACCTCTTTTTCGTCGGAGAAGTCGGCGCCGAAGGCGGCAGCATCAATATTATATTCTCTACTTAATTCTTCACATAGCTTTTCAGCTGTCTTCTCAGAGGAAGAGTAGTGTAAAGCAAGATTATATCCGTCCTCGGCAAAGGCTCTGCATATAGCCTGACCGATACCGCCGGCGGCACCTGTTATAAGAGCAGTCTTATTCATTTATGTTACCTCTTGGTTTTGATTCGTTATCCTTTAAGTGTATTGCCTCGCCTCAAGGGAGAGGGGAGAGGTTTACTTACCTACACAGAACTGTGCGAAAACTTCATTTACTACGCTTTCCTTAGCTTTTTCGCCCGTAAGAGCTAAAAGTGCCTCGATAGCATTATCGATGCAGACATTAACCGCATCCATGGTTATACCCATTTTTATGGCTTCTATTGCCTCGTCGATAGCAGAGAGAGCTTCCGTAGCGCTTTGTCTTTGTCTTTCTGTGGCGAGCATAGCCTGGGAGGTGTCAACCTTATCTGTGCCGAGCACCTTTTCGATAACCTCAGTCAGCTCCTGCTCACCCTCATGAGTTGCGGCGCTGATGAATACGGTGTAGGGGAGCGCGTTTTTAATGTATTCTATGTCTGCCTGAGAGGGAAGGTCGGTTTTATTTATTATACCGATTACATCTCTGTCCCTGCAGAGCTCTAAAATCTCCTTATCGCTTTCATCGAGGCCTCTCGAGCCGTCGAATACTGCGAGAATCAGTGAAGCTCTTTCGATTTTTGTACGGGCAAGATCAACTCCTATGCTTTCTACCACATCGTCACTTTCTCTTATTCCGGCTGTATCCGCCAGTCGGAGAAGCACGCTGCCCACACGGACTGTTTCCTCGACTACATCGCGGGTGGTTCCTGCTATATCCGTGACGATGGAACGACTGAAGCCGGAGAGCATATTCATAAGGGCAGATTTGCCTACATTGGGCTTACCTACGATAGCAGTTTCCACGCCCTCTGTAATAGCCTTGCCTGCATCGAATTTATCTAAAAGAGCAGTGAGCCTTCTTTTAACCTCCGTAAGATTTCCGAGAAGATAATCGAAGTCAAGCTCGGGTATTTCATCGTCGGGATAATCCACCCAGGCTGACATGTGAGCCGCTGCAGAAACAAGTACACTGCGAAGCTCACCTATCTGTTTCGACAAAGCACCGTCAAGAGCAGTAAGCGCCGCCCTCATAGAGCCCTCGCCCTGTGCGCTGATAAGTCCCATAACAGCCTCGGCCTCGGAGAGGTCCATTTTGCCGTTCAGAAATGCTCTTTTGGTAAATTCGCCCGCTTCGGCAGGTCTTGCCCCTGCGGAAAGGACTGCACGGAGAACCTGCTTAGTCACATAGATACCGCCGTGGCAGGAAATCTCTACGGTGTCCTCGCCCGTGTAGCTTTTCGGTGCGCGGAAAACGAGAGCCACTGCCTCATCGATGACCCGGCCGTCCATATATACCTTGCCGTGGGCAGCTCTGTAGCCCTTAAGGGAGGAAAGACTTTTACCCGAGGTTGTTTTAAAGATTTTATCGGCTGTTTCAGCGGCTTTTTCACCGCTTATTCTTATAACGCCGATGCCTCCTGCCGCAAGAGGTGTAGAAACGGCGGCAATAGTATCTGACATAAAAAGGCTCCTTTAATGTTTTTCTGTATTGTAGCACAGAATTGACGGTTTTTCAAGATAGAGACATTTTGATGACAGCCGTCTTTTTGTTCTTTTTGACGTTGCTTGCTTTTTACTTTCTGATAAAATGAACACATAAAATTACAGCACCCCGTTGGGCGACACTTCGTAAGGAAGTTAGGGTTTTTACAGGCTCTTTTCCGCTTAAACATCACGAAAACTCCCCGTAATACACGAGTATGACGGGGAGTATATCATTTCCTTTAAACGAAAAATATCTCTGTAAAAACTGCTTTGCACCTTAAAATTATGATATTTTTGATGCAGAACAAGGCGAAAAGCACAGAAATCCTTTCGGATTTCGAGCATTTTCAACGCAGTTATGCGCAGAAA